>JACQXX010000089.1 GCA_016208495.1 Acidobacteriota bacterium
ACCAGGGAGGGCTTGTTTCCCCGGACTCCGCTGCGCTCCATCCGGGGCTACGAGCCAGCCACCCGCTTCGCGGGCTCAAGAACGATTTTCTTTCAAATCAATATCTTACGGAAATTCCAGGAATTTCCAAACAGTCTCTTACAGATTGTCACCTTGTCACCTTGTCATTTGTTCACTTCTTCGGCAGGTTGGCCCGGATCTGAGCAGCAATTGGGTCAATCACTTGGGCGGGGATCAGTCGCCGTGAATTACCGGCCTGGGCGGTTACCCGATAACTGGCGCCATTGGGTTCGACAATTAAGGAAAAATCAAAGAGTGTACGCTCGGTTGGAGTCAATTTCAGGTTTGTGAGGACAAATTTCTGTAGCTCTTCTATTGTTCGCTCTCGATTTTGAACTGTCTGTGGGGATTCCTGCCTGCGGGCAAAATCATTGGCCGTCTGGTAGGAAATCAAAAGATTCAAAAAGGCTTCACGTTTTCGAGCTTCAGGAGTTCGACCAACAATCTCGCGGTACTCATCAACCCGCCGGTTCAAAAAATCCAGGTCGTATTCATACCGCATCTGCATGGTTTTGGCTTCAGTTTCAACCCTGCGCTGAAGGACGTTAATTTGTGCGGCTGAACTGGCTTTGAGATTGCTGAATTCCGTCTGACATTGAGTCAGCTCTTGCCGAAGTTGTCCAACTTCGTTTGAGCCCCCGCTTTGTGTTCCACTGGTTTTTCCCCCTTGATTGTTCACCAGATTCCGTCCCACTTCAAACCCCAGTCCCCCAGCCAGTACCAGCAAAACAAGAACCATGCCGAAGACCGGAAGTGGGTGCTGGTCAATCATCATTCTTAACATTTCACCGATGGTTAAATCTTCATAGTACAAACTGACTTGCGGAGATCGTTGGACACTCATATTGGGGGTTAAACACTCCTGAATCGAGAAGTTGCGGCCTTGACTAACAATAGCCGAGAAGCTGATTGGCGACAATTAGCAGCCCGACAAAAATTCCCCAATTCAAGGCAGTTTCACTGGAAAAAAGAAACGGCGGAAGCCACGTTGCCTCCGCCGTTTTTCCGCTGGATGTATTTTTATGTGCCGGGTTGATGAGATGGATTAACTCGTGAACTTGTATCCCACCCGGTGAACCGTGATGATGTACTTTGGATCGCTGGGAGTATCTTCGATTTTTTGACGAAGCTTGGCGATATGCATATCCACGGTGCGGGTCAACGGGGCACTGTTGTATCCCCAGACAACATCGAGCAAATGGTCCCGAGTAACCACCTCGCCGCGATGATCAATGAAGTATTTCAGAATCTTGATTTCCCGAGGGGAGAGATCAAGCAATTCGCCTTTTTTTCGGGCCTCATACTTTTTCAAATCCAGAGTAATGTCGCCAAATTCATAGAAATCAAGTTGGGTGTTCTGGCGTGACACCCGCCGTAAGACGGCTTCAACTCTAGCCATTAACTCCATAAAACTGAATGGTTTGGTGATGTAATCATCAGCCCCCATTTTCAAACCCAGCACTTTGTCAATTTCCTGCCCCCTGGCAGTTAACATAATGATGGGCGTGGAATTGCTGGCGGCCCGAAGCTGTTTGCAGACATCAAAACCGCTCATCTTCGGCAACATCACATCGAGGATGACCAGATCTATTTCCTTCTCGGTCGCCATTCGTAACCCTTCGACGCCATCCCGGGCAATCAGAACGGAATACCCTTCATATTCAAATCCATCCCGTAGCGCGACGGTGATGGAGGGATCATCTTCTACGATCAAGACTCTTCGCATAATAAACACGTGAGGTGGTGGAATGATTTTTCGTTGAAGTGTGGTTAAGAATTGTGAATATGCCTCATACCCGGTTTAAGTCAAAAAAGTTTTCAACTTCTCCGCCTGAAAACGAAAGAACGCATTTCAGAACGGGTCAGTACCACCCAATGACGCAGGTGGTACTGACCCGTTCTGAGTTTTGGAATAGGTCCCTTAGGGAGCGTTAAAAAACAACTTCCCGATTTTCATTTGGGTCGAAGCCATTTTCTTTTGAGTTCGGTGGCACTTTCCCTGACAAAAGCTCAGACCCCATTGAAGTCTTTGGATTTCTTTTTCGTGTTTTTCGTGGTTTTCGTAATTCGATCTCTCCGGGTGACTTTCGATAAAAACGGGAAGTTGTATTTTTACAGTCCCTTAGCTTTCGGCAACTGGAAGATGAATCGTGAAGGTCGTTCCCTGGCTTGGCTTGCTGTGGACGGTAATGCGCCCGTGATGAGCCTCAACAATATGTTTGACAATTGACAGCCCGAGTCCGCTCCCTTTGACGTCGTGAACACACCCGGTACACACACGATAAAATTTTTCGAAGATTTTTTCCTGGTCATCAAGTGGAATGCCAATCCCATGATCAGTCACGGAAACAGCCAGGTGGCCTTCTTCGGTTTCCAACCGAACCAAAATTTCTTTCGCCTGGCCAGAATATTTGACCGCATTATCGAGCAAATTGAGCAATGCCTGGGCAATGGCATCCCGGTCAATGACGGTTGGGGGTAATGGATCTTCCGGCATGGCGACTTTAACATCAAATCCGCTTTGCTTGAGTCGGAGATCCACAATTTTCAAGGTGTCATTGATGGTGTCAGCCAGATTGGCTTTTTCATACCGGTACATTTTTCGGCCAGATTCGATCTTCGAAAAATCCAGAATGTTATTGATAAGTTGAGTCAAGCGCTGGCTTTCGTTCTCGATATATTCACCATACTCACAGATTTTCTCGAAATCCTTGACCCGTCCCAGTTTCATAAATTCAGCAAAAACCCGGATGGATGAAAGTGGCGTGCGCAATTCGTGGGACACATTGGAAACAAAGTCGGTCTTCATTTCACACAACCGCATTTCGCGCTCAGCCGCACGGAGCGTAAACAAGATGCCGCCCATTAACACCAGCGTCATCAACCCCGAGAGCGTCAGGCTGTACCAGAAATAAGAACGGGCCCACTGTTCGGGTGACATATAACAGTCCCGGATTCCCAGGCTTAAATCCGTAAACACAAAGGGCATCGGCATCGAAATATAATCTTCCTGCTCTTTGGCTTTGGTCACATCAGTTGACAGCAGGATTTCACCACACGCTTGTCGCAGGTTCACGACCACATTTTTCTGGGCATCATCTGGGAAAAATTTCGGCAGGAATTTCTGGATCGCCTGAGGAAGGTAATCTTCTTTCAGAAAGTGCATATCCAGAACCACCCCAACCACCCCAACCACCTTAGAGTCATCATTCAGGATTGGATTGAGAATGATCCGGTTTTCAGGATCTTTTTCATAGACGGTCAGTGAGGCTGATTCAAATTGTGTTCCTTCCATCGAAACAAATTTCCACGGTGAACAGGCTGTACTCACCGCCGGCATTTTCGATAGTTCATCCGACTGAATGGTTTTGTTTTGAATTGAGTCATAGACCAGCAGAGAGCTGTTTCCACTTTGATCAAAAGTACAGGCGAAGAATTGTTTTGAGCCTGGAAAGGTATTGGCTTTAAAGTGGTTTTCAATCGCTTCAGTGCGGCGGGCTTCGACCAGATAGGCTGGAACAGTCAGTGATTGTTTGGCATGGACAAAGTAATATTCCTTGACGTCTGACACAATCGCCCACAGACAGTTCTTGAGCCACATTTTCTGGGCGGCGGGCATGGCTTTTTGAAGTTTGGCTAAGGACTGGTACTGCAACGCCACCAGAATCAGAAGCGGTGCGGTAACCGCCATCAACCCGGCGACAAGGATGTGTTTATTGAGAAAATCTTTCACGGTTCTCATAGGCTACGAAAATTTTTTGGAACTGAAATCGTGTAAGGGAGTGATAGTTGGGAAACCCGTGTCCGGGTTGAGCACATCATACGGCCTTTTTCGCACGCCGTCCGCTCAATTTCTCCGGTTTTTACAGTTCTCTTACATCGTTCACTTCATTTTACAGCAATTTGATGACCTTGCCCCTCAGGTTAGGCATACTGTCGCCCATCCACACCACAACCTCAGATCAGGAGGACCCTATGAATCAACCAGAAACGTCCGGAAGAAAGATGATTCAGTTTTTGGCCTGCGCGATGATGCTCTCCTTCTTTCTGGAGTTCTGTAGTGGCCTGGATTTGACTCAGTCATTTGGCTCATCGGCACAGTTTCAAATGGCAGCCGTGGAAGTTCCAGTTTCAGCGTCAGAAACCGAGATGCCGTCGTTGGAAACTCCTACCAGGACTGATGCTTCAGCCGCGAGTGTCAGTTTACCATCGAAGGCCAAATCAGCCGCCCGGATCACCCGTAAACCCGCCAAACGAACTGAATCACTCCCTGATTTCAATCCTGATCACATTGCACTTGTGGAAACCAATCTCGAAACCCAACTGCTCAAAAATATTATCCAGACGGCTGGCTCAAAGAAATCCTCAGAACTGGCGCTGGCCAAATGTGTCACCCAGTATGCACTGGCCAAATGCTCAACCGAACTATCTGGTGTTGAGCGAGTCAAAGCGATCAAGGTCCTCAAAGCCACCAATGTATTGATCCAAACCGCGAACCCTGATTTTTCCAAAATGATTTCAATCAGACCAATCAAAGCAATTGCTCCATTGATTAAACTCAAATCCACCAAATGCTAATGGTTGCTCTTTTTTCTGAACCCGACTGTTTTCCTCATAGATGAATCCAATGTTGTTGTGACGTTTCATTTCGCTTTGAGTTTTTTGTAAATGGCTCAATTCGAATTTTCAGCCTCCGGAAGAGTTCCGGAGGCTGTTTTTTTTCATCGGATTGGTTTTTGTGGAGGGCTCGCGTTACGTCTGATTGGGTTTGGAAGACGATTGCAAACTTTGCAGCACTCCGCGGATAGTCACCGAGGCAACAATCATCACTCCGCCAATCAGTGCCGACCGCGATGGAATTTCACCCGTTCCAAGGGCCACCCAAATCGGGTTTAAGATGGGTTCGACCAGCGCCAGCAACGTACTTTCAATGGCGGTCAAGCGAGCCACACCCGCTGTAAAAAACAAATAGGCCAGTGCAATCTGAACCATACCGAGTCCCACGACAACCAACCATCCGGCGATAGTTGGAGGTGGACTGGAAATCATCCACGGCAATCCGATCAAAGCAGCCAAAATATTTCCAAGAGCAACGGAAACCACTGCCGATACATGGGCTGAATGCCCTGGCCCGTGCTGCTGGTTCATCTTTAATTGATCCAATCGCAAAAACAAGGTGATTCCCGCAAACCCAACACCAGCAATAATCGCCACAATATTGCCCGTAAATCCAGCCGGTGAAAGCTGGTCCCGGAAAAAGAACAGCATCCCGAGCAAACACCCCGAAATTGCCAACCAGTCCAATTTTCGGATGCGCTCTTGCAGAAGTGGCCAGGACAACAACGCCACATAAATTGGCGCCATGGATTGCAACAAAATCGTGTTAGCCGCAGTGGTTAATTTGGTCGCCACGACAAAACAGGTCAGTGTCAGCGCGTAACTGAGCGCCGCAGCCCAAACCCAGGGTCGTTTTAAGCTCGATCCCAACGCGGGTAACTGGTTGGAGGCTTTTCCCATCAGCCAGATCAGCAACACCGGAATTGCAAAAAAGCTTCGGAATCCAGAAATTGCCATGGCATCGGTTTGAATGACTTTGATCCCAAGCCCACCGATACTCCAGATTGTGGCGGCAATTAATACAAAAAGAATGCCGCGAGAGCGCTCACTCATTGGTTTGTTCCTGAAAAATGATTTAAATTTGTTCTAACCAAACACAGACTTACACCATTTTGAAATAGTTCCGTCGTATAAGCAAGAAGCTAAACTATTGATAGAATTGTATTTCCCTCAGCCCTTAGCCCGATGCCCTCAGCCCTAAATGGCGCTACCCTATCTTCAATCCCCAGGAAAGTTCAACAATGTTTGGATCGGCTGCCACGCCGTCGTTGAACCTGTTGCTCAAAAAGAGACTGGATCACCTGCCAGGTCTCGAACGCGGCACCTGGATTGGCAGAAAGTTCTTTCCAAACCGCCTTCAGGTCAAAACAGGTATCAACATCATAATGCTCAGGCAAAAATCGAAGATTGAACCCAAACGATTGCGCCCGTTTCGCGACTGAAAACACAATTCGGTCGGTGCTCCAGGGCAGGTCGTGAAAAAAGGGATTGATCCGAACTGGGAGATTCGTGTTCGTATTGTTTTGAAACCCAATGAGATAATACCCGCCATCTTCAGACGGCCCGACCACCACATCTGCCTCGTCGAGCTTTGATAGCGCATCCATCACATAGCTGGCTGGGAGCGTTGGACTGTCGCTCCCAATGATGATGATGCGCTGGTATCCGCAGTTGAGAGCCTGTTGAATTGCCTGCGCCTGCCGGTGGCCAAGGTCGCCTTTATCTTGAGACAGAATCGCCGCTTCACTCAACCAATCTGGCAAGGCAAAGGGTGTCAGTTCGCCGGTAAATATTCCGTTCTTTGGCCACGGAGATGAAGTACACAACCAAAAATCAGCCGAGGTTTCCGCCTGAACAACCCGCAGGGTGTGGAGTGTATCAACCACAAACGCATGAAGCAATTGCCGACGTTGATGATCAGAACAACATCGGGCCAATCGGGTCTTAATCTCTGTTTCTCCAGGCGCCCGGCTCAAGAGAATCACAATCGCATCTGAGGTCATGGTGTTGAGGGTTTGGGGTTCGGGGTTCAGGGTTTCGGCGATGAGTTGACTGATCCCACTCAAGATGAAGACTGTGGAACTGGCGGGTACCACTCAACGTGGAGTATCTGGCCCTGAACCCTGAACCCTGAACCCTGGTGGTATGATATTTCCATCCGACTCCCTGACTACTGACTACTGACTGGTGTAAAAACAAATTGTCCGTGACGGTTGCCGGTTTGACTGGTGTTCATACACCAACCATCAATGCCAACAACCGTCACGGACATCAAAACAAAGGCACAATCGCGGTTAGAATCCCACGAGCGCCAAACTTATTCAGCGCACAACGATTTCCTTGGAAGGTGTGTTATTGACCAGGACACCGATTAAGCTCCCTGGTGTAATGCGCTGTTTTTTGGGTTTGCCTTTGATTGTGATCTTGGTTGATGACTCAATTGTCACCACGCTGCTGTTGATGGCGATTCCATTCACCAGCACCACGGTGGAACCGGCTTTGAAGCCCACCCCAGTCAGCGTCGCGCTTTTCTTTTCAAGCACAATATTGGTGACCTTCGGTTTGATATCAAAAGTTGAGGTGGTGATGGTCGCTTCAATTCCGTTCAAATCAACCAACGTCAAGGCCAGTTGCAATCTCAAGCCGGGTTCAAGGGTTGTGGTATCAAACATAAATTCCCGAACCGTTGCATCAAGATTTGGTGCAATCGGAACTGGAGTTCCATTGGCCAACAACGCCAGTCGTTGGGATTGAATTCCAGCGTTGTCCTGAGCCTGCCAACCCATCTGGAGCTTGTCGCCAATTTCCAAAAATTGCGGGAAGGTGGTCAGAAATATCGCCGTTGGTGGCTGCCGATCAGGAATGGTGAGCAATCCAGGAGATTGATCCTCACCTACATTTTGAGCTGCATCAAAGGACTGAACTTTGATCACACCCTGACTGGTAAAGATCGTGGTTGGAACCTTCCACTCAAATTCTGAAGTGGTTGGTGGAATACCGGCGGCAATCACGATGGGGAAGGTTTCTCCACCATTGGCTGACAGCAGCAAGTTGGTTTTGACCACCCCCCGATCATCACTGGCCTCCCATTTAATGGTCACCAGTGAATCAGGTTCCAATGTTTGAGCACCGGTAAACCCAAGCAGGATCACGCGTGGTGAGCGGGTATCATCCGACCCAATCCCAGTCAAGGCAATCGCCGATTCAGGAATGTTGACCGAATTGTTTGAAATCAAAAGCTTTCCTTTGACCTGTCCCACTCCCTTTGGTGTCCAGGTCAGCCGCAGGGTGATGGACTGAGGGCTTTCCAGGGTAAAGGGCGCGGTGCAGGGGGCGCTTTCCGGGCATGGTTCAAGCGCAAACCCCGACGCTTTGGCTTCATCGTCAAGCTTGATTTCACGAACTTGAAGCGGTGCCGCCCCCACGCTTTGCAGCGCGAGTTCAAATGGATCGCTCTTGCGTCCAACCCGTAACGTCCCGAAATTCACCAGGCTTGTCGAAAGTTCAAGTGCCGGGCGTGGCAATCCAGAAGTAAAGTTGCGAACAAAGCGTTCCCCATCAAAGGTACCCCATCCGGTCACCGGGTCAAACCCAGGGCCAGTCACATCTCCGGTGCTGCTTCCGACGAAGTTGTTCCCACTCAATATATCGCGGTACACCTCTGGTCCAGTCCCCGCAGCTTGCTGGATACCAAGATTGTAAAGCGGAAGGTTGACTGCCCCCAGCCCGCTTCCGCCGATTTGCTGATTGACCAGTGTAAAAATGGCCGCCCAGGCGGCGGCAGGGACGCCCGTTCCGGCATAGCAGGTTCGAATTCCATTCAGAATGACCACCAGATTTCCACCGGCGTGGAACGATACATCTGGAATAGCCCGTTTCCGGTTCGGCAAAATTGTCATGCGCGATTGATAGGCTGGTTTCTCAAATACCTGACTGGTGCCACCGCCGCTGGCCCCGGCATCATTATTCCAGGCAACTTCCGCGTCATAGCGGATGACTTTTCCTTCACTATCCCGAATCGGCAGCAATTCTGTTCCGCCAACCGCCGTTACATTTGGGCTCGTGGCTGGATAGAAAACTGAATTGCCATTGTTTCGACATCCATCCGAGCCGTTGTCGCCGCTGGCGACCACCCAGGTTTGTCCTTGAGCCGCCGCTTGCAGCAACAGTGCTTCCTGAGCCTGGATCGTGGCTGGCGATAATGCCTGTTCACAAATTCCTAAGCTGGTAGCCACCACTTTGGTATCCCGAAGCCGATCAACCACATACCCAATCGCAGCCGTGATATTGGTGGCGGTTACATCGCCACTTCCACTGGCGGCGACCTGTACTGCCTGAATCAACGCCTCGGGCGCCATCGCTGATAAATATTCAACTTCGGCCATCGCTCCGTTAAAGGCGGCGCCTGGTGTTCCAAGCCCGACAGAGTGAGGTTCAACCGCTCGGACCGGCAGGTTATAGCTCTGTTGAAACATGGCCAAATCAGTTGGGGCGACCGCACCGGCCATGACCAGCGCCACTTTCTGACCGTTGCCCTTGATACCGACATTGTAGAGTGGGCTCAGATTGTAAAGTGACCATAAGTCTTGTGGATAAAAGAGTTGGCGTAGATCACAGTTTTGGCCGTTGGTGCTGGCCTTGACCAACTGGCGCTCACTCTGCAGAGCGTGATAGACGTCAACACCATCCAATCCTTCAACCACACTCACATCACCAGCCAGATCCGCCGGTAATTGAGTCACAGCAACGCGTTGGCCAGCAGCCCGTGCCGCTTGAAAACCAGCCAGGGTCGGGGCAAACACTTTCCGGATGACCGATGCCGGCGCCTGACACACCAGCAACGACCGATCATTGATCCGATAGGCAATCTTGAGTCCAGCGGCTTTGGCCCAGGCTTCAACCCGGTCACAGCTTTCAGTCGTGGGGGCAAACCGCCGCCGAAACTCATCGTGTGTGAGCCAGCGTCGGTAAACGGCGGAACCTGGGGTTTGTTGTTGTTCGACCAGGGCCCGCAGGCCCGCTTCATCACGCAGTCGAACATGAATATTGACGGTGATCACCTCTTCGGTTTGAGGACCTTCCGCCCGAATACCCGTTGTCATAGCCAGCAACAGGCACAGCAATCCAAAAAAGAGTATAAAGCGTTTCATAGCCATCACTTTTAGTCCGGTAAATACCGCTTTCCTGGGCGGGGTTTTATTTTTTCAAGGCGCCAGTGCGCTGTGAATTTTGCTGGAAGGTTCCCCAGGGAACATTTTCTGGGCGATAGGCGCCGGGGAAATGAAACGCATACACGCGCTCAACCGCGGGGATGACGCCATCTATTTTGCCGTCTCCATCCAGATCCCCCAGTGCAAACCCTGACCAGAGATAAGGAACCAACCGTGGCCCAATAATCGCTTTTGGCCAGCCGGTATAAGATTTCCCGTCGCTATGAACCGCAAACAGGTAGTAATTGCGGTCGGTAAACGGCGTCAAACTTGAACCAGAAAATAGAATCTCCGGTTTGGCATCTCCGTCAATATCCCCAATCACCGGTTGCGAATAGGCAAAGGTCGAAGCCGCCACCACCGGAAATCCTGGCAGATAGCGGCCATCCGCCTGATAGACCACCAGTTGGTTGGCGGTTCTGACCACAATTTCAGGTTTTCCATCGCCGTTTAAATCAGCAACCGCTGGTGGCGCAACCAGGTGGGTGGTGTTTTCAACCATCTTTGGCCAACCAGCTATCGGTCGTCCATCGCCCCGGAAGGCATAAGTCTGAGGATTGGGAAATTCACCTTTGGGATCACGGCAGGCGACAAAATCGAGCTTGCCATCACCTGTTAAATCCGCAAGTGCCCCGACGTTCACAAAACTGGATTCAAAGTCATTTGGTCCCAGGGTAATTGGCCATCCGCGAATCAGTTTTCCCTGGTTTGAATAGGCAAGATAGGTCGTAAACACCGAAGCTGTATTACTTTGCGCCCGGGTGTACCCAACAATGATTTCCGGTGCGGAATCGCCTGTGATGTCGCCCACCATCGGCGAACAGGCCCCCAGGCCAATCACATTTTCCCCTTGCTGGACGGCCACCGGATAAATGGGGACTGAAAATCGAACTTGCCCGCTTCCATTGATCACAACCAGTTCGGGAGGATCGGCTTCGGTAAAACCACCGCCAATCGCCAGAATTTCAGGACGATTGTCGCCATCTATATCAGCCGCCGTGGGTGATGGGAGCGGAAAGGAGCTGATGGTGTTAAAGTTATTGAGTTGAACTGGGAAACCAGCCGCCGGTTCGCCTGAAACGTGGTAGGCGTAAATCACCGGCCCTGGATAATACCCGGCGGCAATGATTTCCGGGCGGCCATCACCATCCAGGTCGGCAATGGTTGGCGATCCCTGAACCAGTTGATTGACTGCTTTTGGCCAGGCATCGGAAATGGATTCGCCATTGGCATTCATGACATAAATCCGTCCATCCCCAAACACCGTCAGTCCCTCAACCACGACTTCCATTTTTCCATCGCCATTGAGGTCGGCCACGGCTGGGTTTGAAAGCGTGTAACCACCGAGTGGTGACGGCCATCCTTCGATCAATTCTTGATCTTGAATTAGAAAAATTGATGCCTGATCAATAAAAATTCCACCTGAGCGATTAAAGCCGATCAACCGAAACGTGTAGGTGCCACCTTCAGCATCAGTGGGGACTTTCCAGGTAGTAAGCTCTTTATTGACAGCCGGTTGCAGTGACGTCGCAAGCTGTGTCCAGGTGGTTGGTGATTCGCCAACCCCAACCTGGAGCAGATAGGACTCGAATTCGATCCCAGTCGCGGTTCCAGAAACAGGAATCTGGTCTGAATTGAAATAGATTTTATAAGGAGTAGGTGAGGTCAATTGGACAGCAACCGGATTTCCACGCTCCAGTTGGCGAATGGCTGAAGCGGCGCTAATTCGTCCATATCCAAGTTGCAGGGAGAATTTTTGGGTAATGGGCTGGCTGCTGAGATCGGTCGAACTTTTCAAAACCTGACGGACCTGCTGGTTGGTAAAATGCGGGAACCGAGAGCGAACCAACGCCGCGATTCCAGCCACGTGCGGCGCCGCCATGCTCGTGCCGTTCAACCGCAAATATTTCGTCCCATCAGAAGCAGTGACAATGTACTGGCGGCCTTCGGCTGAATCAACAATCGCCGCTCGCGAGGCTAAACAGGACAGCACGTCAAACCCAGGCGCCATCACATCCAGTTTGGGGCCAAAATTTGAAAAATTGGCAACGTTTTGATTTGGACCAATCGCACCAACCGTCACCACCGTTCCAATCTCAGCCGGAGTTACACTTTCGGTCGAAGTCTTACTATTCCCAGCCGAAACCACAACCACCACTCCGCGAGTCTCAGCCAGGGCACAGGCATCTTCCATCACGCGAGTCCGTGGTCCACCCAACGAACAATTGATCACATCCGCCCCATTTTGAGCGGCATATTCGACGCCTTTGGCAATTTCGAGCAACGTCCCGTATGGCAACTCATTCGGAAAAGCCTTGATCGCCATCAGTTTGGCCTCATAGGCGACACCGACCATACCAATACTGTTATTGCCGACTGCGGCGGCAATCCCAGCCACGTGTGTTCCATGTCCGTAACTGTCAAGCGGGTCATTGTCCTGATCATCTAACCGGTCCAGATCCGCTCCGGAAAAATCCCACCCCATAGCATCGTCTACAAATCCATTGCGGTCATCATCAACCCCATTGTTTGGGGTTTCTTTGGTATTTTTCCAAATATTGGCGGCCAGATCCGGGTGAGTATAATCAATCCCGGTATCCACCACGGCAATGACGATATCTTTTCCAGTTGACCGATCCCAGGCATCTAAAGCGCCCACATTTTTCAATCCCCACTGGTCATCATAACTCTGCTTCCAGGTCCCTCGGGAGCTGTAGTAAGGATCATTGGGCGCCTGGGCAAAGGTATAAGCACGCCAGTTGGGTTCGGCATACACACACAAACCACTTTGCTCAAGTTTGGCACAGGCGGCTTCGATATCGGTTTCCCGATCAACTTCAACCACCATGGTTTCAGCCAGGGCTTTCAAGTTACTGACCTGTAAGGTCGAGTCAATGGCCGTCACCCGCGCTTTCTGATTTGGAAATCGGGCGAGATCGGTTTGCAGAATGTCATTGAGCGTTTGCCCCGTGGCGAGTCGTTCGGCCAGATCTTCAAAGGCAGGGCGAACGACCTGCACCGGAATCTGTAGGGCTGCCAATCGGCTTTCAAACTCCAGTGCCCGTACTTTTGGGGCCACCTGGGACGCTGGCTTGAGCCGGACAATCAATTGACCGGGTTCATATTCTTTTGGAAGCGGCTGGCCTTCTGGAGTTGACCAGGCTTGAAGGCCACCATCGGGCGCGACTTCCTGGGTCCGTCGGCTTTTTGCAACACTGGCTTGTGGAGATTGTAAAAACCAAAACGTGGTTCCAACACAGGCCACGACCAGGAAAAAGGCACACAGCACCCGGTACCAATTTCTGGACCGGCCCCGGCGGCTCAGAGAAGCGGGTTGAGCAGGCTGAATTGTGGTGATCATGAAAAAAATAGACCTCGCAGGCAGAAAATGCTTAAACCTGGATGTAGTGCGCAGGAAGGAGGGGTAATTAACCTTTTCTTCGTCTTTTCGAGTATTTCGTGCGACGGCTTTCAAACTGGTATCAACAAAGAAAAAAATTAAACCTTGTCGAATCCTCCAGGCATTCAGTGTGGGGTGTGGATTGGAAGTGTATAATCAACGGGATCAGTATTTTAAATAAGAAAACGTGAATTTTTACTTGAAGTCACATCACTGTACCAGAAAACAGGGCTCCATGGAAAGAGCCTCTGGCGAACAGATTTCTGGTGAACAGATGGCTGAAATACAGGGTTAAGCCCGTCAAAGATACAAATTCCTGGGCAGAAGTACCAGTAAAATCTGAAAGCGGCGTCAAGCCGCCGCACTCCAAACCCTTAGCTTCGGCGGTGGACGTTCATTCCAGCCTGATCAATCGAAGTCACAATCATGGTGTCAATATTGACGTGGGTTGGTCGCGAAGCCGCGAAGATGACACATTCGGCGATATCTTCAGCCGTCAGGGGTGAAATCCCCGAATACACTTTGCTGGCCCGATCCGTGTCTCCTTTGAATCGAACCTGACTGAACTCGGTTTCAACCAGTCCTGGATCAATCGAAGTCACCCGAATTGGCTGCCCGAGCAACTCCTGTCGCAAGGCTTCAGAGATGGCGCGCAGGGCGTGCTTGGTTCCGGCATACACGCTACCGCCAGGGTAGGAAAGATGCCCGGCCAGCGAGCCAAGGTTGATAATGTGACCCGCTGCCTGTTTGGTCAGATGGGGTAACATCGCCCTGGTCACCCGCAAAACACCCATCACATTGGTATCAAGCATCGTCATCCAGTCTTCGTCTGAACCTTCGCTGACTTTGGCAATTCCAAGCGCCAGCCCGGCGTTATTGACCAGGATGTCAATCGTGCCAAACTCCACTACCGACGCTTCAACAAACGCCATGACGCTTTGGGTGGAGCACACATCGAGCGGGTGGGTAAATACCCGAACGTCATATCGTTCGTGGGCCTGATGAGCCAATTCTTTCATTTTGTCACATCGGCGGGCACCGAGCGCCAGGTGGGCGCCTTCGGCGGCAAACGCCAGGGCGGTGCTATATCCAATTCCGGAACTGGCACCGGTGATCATCACAACTTTGTTTTTCAAACGATGATGAATACTCATAAATGCTTTCAATCACGTGCTTTCAGAATAAGAATGTGGAAAACTGCACTCTGTCACAGTTTCGCGGTCGAGCAACTTTGAAGGCTTTGCAAACCAGCCTCACTCATACCATTTTGGAATCAAGTGGCTGTATTAGAAAATAATCAAGCTATTCAATTAAATGAACTTAGCGAACTACTGACTACTGACTACTGACTACTGACTGGTATAAGATACAAATCCAGGTCTCAAGAAACAACCTGACCTGGCATTTTCCAAACCATTTCATTTCTCTCCAAAGGAGTACTCCCAGGCCCTATGCACGAAGATCTCATCAGTTTGCTTCCCAAAACCGAGTTCACCCGGCGTGAATTTGTTGTGACCTCACTTGCCGCCGGCTTTGCCCTGGCCGTCCAACCGGTTTCAGCCCAGACCATTACCACTGACACCACGGGTCTCATTGCCGGTGAAGTCAAAATCCCGGTCAAAGACGGCGAAATGCCTGCCTATCGCGCCATGCCTGAAAAAGGTAAGGCATTTCCGGTCGTGCTGGTGGTTCAGGAAATTTTTGGCGTTCACGAACATATCCGCGACGTGTGCCGCCGGTTTGCCAAAGCTGGCTATCTGGCCGTGGCCCCCGAACTGTATGCCCGTCAGGGTGATGTCTCGAAATTGTCAAACTTTGACCAGATTATCGAAGTCGTCCGCAAAGTACCGGATTCACAAGTCATGGCGGATTTGGACGCCACCGTCGCCTGGGCCAAAGCCACCAAAAAAGGTGAGACTAAACGCCTTGGAATTACTGGATTTTGCTGGGGTGGCCGTGTGGTCTGGCTCTATAGCGCCCATAATCCACAGGTCAAAGCTGGTGTCGCCTGGTATGGCCGGCTGGTAGGGCAACCCTCAGACCTCAATCCCAAACATCCGGTTGATATTGCGGCGTCGCTGAAAGTGCCGGTATTGGGGCTCTATGCCGAGAAAGACAAAGGCATCTCACTTGAATCCGTCGAGCAAATGCGCAAACAGTTGAAGTCACCGTCTGAGATTGTGGTTTTTCCTGGGGTAGATCACGGCTTCCATGCCGATTACCGTCCGACTTACAACAAAGAAGCCGCCCAGGATGGCTGGAAGCGACTGCTGGCGTGGTTTAAGAAACACGGCGCGGCGTGAAGTGACAAGGTGACTTTTTGACAAAATGACAGGATGACTTTTTGACAAAATGACAATTTGTCACCTGGTCACCTTGTCATTTGTCACCTTGTCATTTTGTCACCTTGTCACCTTGTCACCCTGTCATTGGTCACCCTGTCATTGGTCACCCTGTCACTCGTCAGTTTTCTTCCACTTCGGAAAATTCGGCGTCAATAATGTTGCTATCAACAACTGGCGCCGTGGATTGGGTAGGCTCGGGTGAAGAGGACGATGGTGTTTCGGGTGATGGGTTGCGATTGTTGACTCCGGCGGCTTCGGCTTCCATATCACGAATGCGGGCTTCGACATCCTTGTAGCGATACCCTTCGACCCCTTCATACACCGGGTCAACGCCATTGGTGGCTTTCATAACCGACTCAATATCCACAATCTGGGCAAAGGCATGACACAGACCTGCCCGAAGCATTGACCAGTGGCCCAACGCCAGCGCATTTTCGCGGATTTCATTGATATCGGGATTGGTTGAAAGCTGGTGCCGCTGAAGTTCTGGATTCCAGATTTCGAAAATTCCGATTCGGCCCCGGTATCCACCAATGCAGTGCGGACAACCCTCTTTATTGGCTCGTTTCGGACGAAACGAATGCAACGGAACCTGCCAGTATTCCAAAATGGCTTTTAAGCGGGGGTACTTTTTCCAGAGCAGTTCCCAATCTTCCGGGATCGCGCATTCGCGGCACAGGCGTGGAAGCAGACGTTGATAAATGACCGCAATCAGGGTTTCGCTGATTTCATTGGGGCTGATTCCATATTTTGAAAGGCGCGGAATGACTTGAAATGGATTCCGAATGTGAATCGTGGCCTGGGTGTAAATCCCGGTATCAGCAGCCATAAAGGCAAACCGGGCGGTTTCCGGGTCGCGGATTTCCGTCATTTGAATGCCTTGAAAATTGCTCCGTAACAAAGCGGGCAGGTAGTCGGTGGCCTGTTTTTTGGCCGATACGCTGACCTGGTACATTGAGGGAACCCCGACTTCAACCGGATCTTCGATACTGGCAAACCGTTTGCCTTTGTAATTTTGCTGGAGCAAGGCGGTAATGGCTTTCAGCGTCCCGTTTTTCCCGCTGTTGGTGGGACCACCAACCAGCAGCAGACCATCAGTGGCCGCCGCGATTTTTTCGTGGATCATTTCGATTTGAAACGGCAAAAAGCCAAGCTCTTCAATTGGGCGAATTTCTTCATCATCTCGAAATAGTCGAAACGTCACTCCTGAAAGTTCAGCCCGGCGATTGAGGGTATCTTCCTTGGGCAAGATATTGACCCGACCATCAAACGCGAGTCGGCGGCCTTCCAGCACAAAATCAAATCGAATATGTCCATCGTGTGGAACATCCCGCTCCAGGCTGGAGATTCGGGCATCCTGGCGAATGAGATTCATAATGGAGTGATAGGTATCAACATCTATCGGATATGGTTTTTCCGGGTGCCAGTCGCCGTCAATACACACTTCGTGACAGAGCTGGCGGCGTGAGAGGTCATAAAACATCCGAATGTCCGAGGCTTTGCGCACATAGGCGCGTCCCACGACCGTATTGATCATATTACGAGTTTCCGTGGGTAAAAGCGGTTTACGCCGATCCTGTCCAAGCCCAGAGAATTGTTCGCGTTCGGCCCTGACCCGCTGCACCTGAGTCCGAATTTTTAAATCGGATTGTTCTTTCACCTGATGATCTGGAAAAACTTTATTGAGCTCGTTTTTCAAAACCATTGGGGTGACCCGACGGGGTTTAAACAAGGTCAGCGTTCCGGCTGAACTGCGTGGGATCCCCACCGCCACCGCCACCGCCTCGCGAAACAATTTTTGCTGAAAGCGTTCTCTGAGAAATTTTTCACCGTTCCCATCGGTACACAGGGCATAGATGATGGTGCCCGATGCCCGCTCTAATAACACCCCCATCCGTTCGGATTCAGCGCGCGGCAAAATGCTGGCCAGGGTGGTGTTGATTCGGATCTCTAAATTGGCCGGATACGTCCGCTCAATGGCTTTCACAATGACTTCTTCAGGATGGACCTGAGTTCTGACCGTTATCCGTGCAATTTCGATCAGCGTCAATTTGGCCACTCGACACAATTCGCGCTGGAAGTCAGGTTGGGTCAACCGTTCCTGAAGGTATCGCCGTCCTTCCTCATTGGAAACGGCAGCTTCCAATTCGCGCGCTGAAATTGAGAGCAAGAGGACCCGGTGGGTCAGGGCCTCGGCGATGGGAAGCGCCACCGCCAGTTGCGAATTCCCACGGAGCGTGGGGCGAATCAGGGCAAGAGCTTTGCTGGTCAGCGAGGACATACTCAATTTCCCTTAATTGGTCAAAGATTCTGAGATGATACCAGTTCGTAGTCAGTAGTCAGTAGTCAATAGTTCACTAAGTTTATTTGATTGAACTCTTTAGACTATTTCCTAATACAAGGATTCCATTGCAAATTGGTTTATACCATTTGGGGATGAACCCTTCAGTATTACGGGAAAGCTAAATGATTGAAAGACTTGTATTCCCCTCAGCCCTTAGCCCAATACCCTCAGCCCACAATGGTATTTTTACCTTTTGTTACTTTGGCACCACGGCATTGGCTTCAGCCACCGCCTCTTTGGTTGGTAAATCAATAGGCGTAGCCGCGGATAATTCCATCACAATCGTTGACTGGGCCGGAAGTGATTCAAGTTTTTGGGTGCGAATCAAAATGATCTGAGGGTAAAACGCCAGGGCGCGCAAGAACCCTAATTGCCCCTGGAAGCGGCCACCCAGATGGATCTTGAGCGGTGACTCATTGATTCCAAGGGTGTATGGAGGATGGGTGTTGTCAAAAACCCTGACCTGTAACCCATTTTTTCGGGCTTCCTCTTTCACGCTGGTCAACACCGAAGCGGTATTTGATGCTTTCAGAAGCCAACCTTCCACCTGTTGATATCGAGTCTGGGCAGCTTCTGATTCTCGCTGTAAGGCATCACGTTCCAGGCGAAACCGGTCCGTGGCATCATTTTTCCGCCGGAGTTCAGCCACCTCGCGCTGTTGCTTTTCAAGCTGCTCTTTTTTGGGAGCCAGCACAAAGTTATGTGACAGTCCAAACACGGCGGCAACCGCCACCAGCAGGACCACAATTTGGATTACGATTTTAACTCCATTTTTCATAAATCAAAGTTATTGAATGAGTTGAACTGAGTAAAGGACCAAAAGACGGCCTGTTCCACCATTTTGCAATGAGTACCTTGGATCAGGAAATAGTCCAGTCATTCAATCAAAGGAACTGAGTGAACGCCTGACTCCTGACTCCAAACTGGTCTTATTTCGTGGCCGGCGGCTTTGGCGATTCCGGAGCAGCCTGTTTGACAACTTCGGGCAGGGGTTGAAGGGTAAGCGGATCGGAAACAATCTCGCCTGTATAGGTTGCCGTCACGGTAAACAAGGCTTTTGCATTGTCGGTTTGAGTCCATTTTGCCTGGACGTTGCTATAACTCCCACTTCCATTGAGATTTTGTGACAACTGATCCATTTGATCATCGAAATACACCGCCGACGGTGATCGGGCGGGTTGCGCTTGAGGGTCGCCACCGGTGGCGTCATTTGGATTGCCCGTGCCGGATGAATCTGATGGATTTTGACCTTCCGCCACCGAAGCATAGGTCACATATCCTTCAATCAACACATCCCGTCCGGTGATCAATAATTTGGAAAGGACCATTCCGGGTGGGATTTGCTGCCAGAGATCATTGGTAATTTCGAAATTGGCCTGTTGGGCATTCCGCATTCGATTCACAACTTCAATTCGATTATTGAGGGCCTGGATCAAATCACGAAGTTGTTTGGCTTCGGCTTCAACCTGGCGATTATCGGATTCCCGTTTCAGTTCAACCGCCTTTTCATTCGCCAGTCGCTTTTCCCACGCGGCAGCCTGGAAATACAAATATCCACAGATGCCCAAACCAATCAGGGCTCCCAGAGTCAGCCCTGATAGATTCAGGGCGGCAAATTTCAGAAACTGCCCAGGTGTTTGGGGGACGGTCGCGGTCAATCCTTTACTTTTCGGAGGAAGGTATTCTGAGGGAACCACCCTTCTGAAATCAGCTCCGTGTTGAATGGAATAACTAATGGCGGCTCCGGCCAGCAATACTGGCAATCCCGTCCGGGTAAACAGGCTCTCCGCTCGACTGGCCTCGCGCTGAGCATCAACATCGGTCAATTCCATCGAAAACATTCGGTCGGTGGCAAACACTTGAGCCTGAGCACTTTGCTGGACTTGTGGATCAAGCCATTCCAACCGGTTGGCCTGTAGCCACTGGCTGGCTCCCGAAAATACGATCAGGTCGAGATGACTTCGCCATCGAGCATGGGTGTCAGTCAGCAATAAATGGACGCTATACATAAAACTATCGCGGTCATCTTCGGGCAATTCCGTCCCGTGAAAGATGAGTTCCCCACGATCATAGACAAAAATATCAATCTGGCGTTCAGCAATATGCACATGCGCCACCTGGGTCAATTGCTGAAGTTCAGCAAAGTAGACCGTCCGAAAAGCCGTGATCAAACAGGCGGTATCCGCCAGCGCCGAGTGGCCGACCATCTGAGTCAAGGTGTGCGAGGAAATTTTATTCAGCAGGAGTGTCTCCCCAAGGCGATACTCAGCCACGCATTCGGAAACGCCCGGAGTTGTCACTGGCCGGTAATGGACGGCTTCAACACCTTTCAGAAGTTCGGTTGAACACGAACACACGCTGATGGTTTCAACTCCCGCCACCTGGGGACCAATTGACTCAAGTGCCGATTGAGCATCGGGGTGGTGTTCGATATGAATGAATCGGGGAAATGGAAACTGGTCGGGACGGTTTTCGACTTCGACATAGGCCACATCCACCCCAGACGTTTCATATCCATACCTGACAATTCGCAGCATAATAAGTCTCTCTCAATGAATTTTTGTTGTCTGGAGCGTGAAACTTCAGGTTGGCAGACAGGATCTGACCTGGAACACATACCAGGGTTCAGAACTCACACATCAATCTGCTCTACACAATTCATTCCATGAACTCGATACAACAAATTTGAAAATCCGAATTTCTAAAAATTTATAGGCATATCTGGATACGCAAATTGTCCATCTGGCAGGAATTCCGGTATGTGTTGGCACACGTACACGACCTGGACAATTCTTCTTATTTCAGAAACTGGAAGCGGAAAAATACAGAAAACCAGCATGATTTTCCAACCCCAAAATCTATATTTGTGATTTTTCTGAAAATAAGTTGTATTCCGGGGGTCAACGTCAAGCCACTCAGGACCTGCACCACAGGTTCACACCAGGCTTTCTCATCGAAATACTATTCAGCAATCAGGATTTGACCTAAAGTAAGGAACCGGTGGATGTGGAGTTTGAAGCGATTCGACCACCGACATTTACCGGGCACTGATTTGAACGGGCAGCACTTCGCCCATCATCCCAATATTTCACGCGATCCTCTTTTTTCCACTTCCAGCGACATCGCTGATTTCCGAGTCAACCCGGCCAATCATATATTTTGGAATGATCCTATTGGATGAGCAAAAGGCGAAGCTGTTGATAAAACTGTATTCCCCTCAAGATTTTAGCCCGATACCCTCCGCCCGAAAGGGTATCAGTTCCAACCAGCATCGTGGGCATTGCGAGGACTTATGCGCTGCGGGTCAATCATCCTGTGTTGTGTGATCGGACTTTTTCTTTCGATGATGAGAGTCCTGCCAGCAGCAGCGGCCCCAGCCTCTCTTCCTGGTCAGAAGCCATCACCCCAGGCTCATCCTCCCAATGGTCGCCCAGGGCTCAAAATCTTCACCACGCAGGATGGCATTCCCCAAAGCGCACTGCTGTCGTTGGCCTTTGATCAAAAAGGATATTTGTGGGCAGGGACTCAGGATGGCGCGGCCAGATATAATGGTCAGACGTGGCAGGTCATCAATCTTCCGGAACGGTTTGTCTCCAATTATATCCGCACGGTGCTGGGAACAGGTGACGGCAGCGTCTGGTTTGGAACCCGCAACGGTGGGCTGGCCCGATTCAAGGATAACCAGTGGACCACCTTTAATACCTCGAATGGATTGCCCAGTAATGCCATCTTTGCTCTGGTTGAAACCAGCCCCCAGCCGGGTCAATCAACCCTGTGGGTTGGGACCGATGCGGGATTGGTTTGGTTTGATGGACAATCCTGGAAACGAATCACCACGGGTACCGGACTGCCAGGCAACAATATTACCTGCCTTCACCCCGCTGCATTTCCAGATGGTCAATCCGGACTCTGGGTTGGGACCGACCGGGGGTTGGTTAAAGTCACCAACCAGCAGGTCCAGCTTGTCTCCACCTCTTCAAATCTGCGGGCCCAACCCATTCTTTCCCTCTGGCAGTCGCCTTCCTTGAGCCAGGACAAACCATTGTGGGTTGCGACCGCCACGGGTCTCTTCCGGATCGCCAACGGAACAGAAACCGAAGTGATCTTTCCAACCGGGTTCTCTTCCCGAGGAATCCGCTGCCTCACCACCACATTGGACGCCGGTGGAACTGAATCGCTGTGGGTCGGAGTGGAACAGGGACTGTTACAACTCAAAGATGGGGACTGGACCAGGTATGACCAAACCTCTGGTTTGCCCACCAACACGGTTATTTCCCTGCTCAGGCCACATACGGCTCCGGCTTCGCCGACATTGTGGATAGGCACTGGCCGGGGACTGGTTCGGTTAACCGACAATAGCTGGCGGTCATTTGGCCAAAGCGACGGCCTTCCCGATGATGAAGTCTATAGCATCCATGAAACCAAAGACCAAACCCTGTGGATTGGCACGGAAAACGGTCTGGCCCGGTGGGAAGCCACTCAACGAACCATCATTCAGGGAACTCCGCCACTTCCCAAAAACCGGGTGCTGTGCCTGTATGAAACAACTGACCCGCAAGGTGATCCAACGCTGTGGGTTGGAACCTCGGGTGGACTGGTTCGATTTCATCGGGGAAACTGGTCAACCGTGTCGGAAATCCCCTCTGGAAGCGTGCGGCACCTCCTTGAAACCACCACCCCAGACGGGAAAAAAGTATTGTGGGCGGCAACCCAGTTTGGCCTCGCCCGCGCCGTGGATGGACAGTGGACGTTTATGACCCGGCAGCAGGGGTTGCCCAGCAATATGGTTTTGAGCGTACTTGAAACCCGCTCGCCCGATGGAACACCAACCATCTGGGCTGGAACCGATAGTGGATTGGGGCGCTGGCTCAATGGCGTGTGGAATGTGTTTACCATCCACTCCGGCCTGCCAAACAACATTGTGCGGGCGCTCCACGAATCAATCGCACCCGACGGAACACAGATGCTTTGGATTGGCTCTTCCGGTGGGGTGGCCCGATTGACCCTCAATGGCTCTCAATCGTCCTGGGAAACGCTTTCCGATCAGACCATACCCGCCCTTCCAAATAATGTCATTTACCAGATTCGAGAAGATGACCGGGGACGGCTGTATTTGACCACCAACAAAGGCGTGGTTCAGTTAACACCGCCGGCAGACCTCAAGCGGGTGCCTCGGATGGACGAATATGTGCTTCACACTTTTACCACCGAGGATGGGCTGGCACATGACGAAGCGAATTCCGGGGCGTCCTGGATTGACCAGCAAGGCCGGCTTTGGGTTGGAACCGTCGGTGGAATGGCGGTGTATGATACCCGCCAGGATCCGCCTCCCCGCTCCCCGTCACCACTTTTAATCGAGCAGGTCCAGCTCTGGGCCAACGCCGGTCAGGGATGGTGGTGGGGATCGCCTTCCCCAGTGCCTGCCACGGTGGAATCACACCCGGTTTTCCAGATTGATCGCCAGGCCCTTGCCTACCAGTACACTAATCTGGTGTTTCAGTATGCACTTTTGGAGTTTTTCCGGGATTCGGAAACCCGATATCGCACCCAACTGATCGGCTATGACACCAACCCTTCAGGGTGGAGCACCGATCCTAAACGGGAATATACCAACCTTCCCAACGGCCAATATGTGTTCCAGGTGTGGGCCAAAAATTATGCGGGCACCATCAATGGCCCGGTCTCAGTCACTTTTTCGATTCGTCCGGCCCCCTGGAAAACCTGGTGGGCCTATTTGTTCTTTGCCGTGACCCTGGGCGGGTTGGGATATGGGTTAGTTCAGTTTCGCTTGCGGTCGCTCAACCAACGGACTCAGTGGCTTGAAGACCGGGTGTTGCAACGCACCCAGGAACTGGCAGCCACCATCGAGCACCTGCGCCAGTCTGAATACCAAGCCCACCAGGCCCACCAGGAAGCAATTGATGAAAAAAGAAATGCCCAGGCAGCCGCCCAGGAGGCCATCGAAGCCAAAAACAAAGCCATTGAAGCCAATCGAGCGAAAACCACATTCCTGGCCAACATGAGCCACGAATTACGCACTCCGCTCAATGCCATTCTCGGATTTGCGCAGGTCATGGACCGTAAACTCAATCGCAGTGCGGAAGACCTTGAAAATCTGGCCGTCATCCGGCGCAGCAGTGAACATCTGCTCGGTCTCATCAATGATATTCTGGACGTCGCCCGGCTTGAGGCAGGACGCATGACCCTGAACGAGCACGTGTTTCACCTTTCGGCTTTGTTAAGAAGCCTGGAAGAAATGTTCCGCCTCCGCGCTCATCGCAAAGACCTTCAGTTTGAGTTCAGCACCTCGCCTGACCTTCCCGAATATACCTGGGCGGATGAAGGCAAATTGCGTCAAGTCCTGATTAAACTCCTGGAAAATGCCTTTAAATACACCGGGATCGGCTATGTTGCCTTCCGGGCCACCTGGTCGGAATCAGGTGCCACCTTCGAGATTGAAGACACCGGCCAGGGAATTCGCCCGGATGACCTTCAGGTGATTTTCGAAGCTTTTGCCCAAAGCCAGCACGATCAGAAATACAAAGAAGGCATCGGATTGGGACTCACGATTTGTGAAAAATTTGTTCGACTGATGGGTGGGACACTTGAGGTCAAAAGTCAGCCCGGAGAAGGTTCAACTTTCCGGGTTCATTTACCGCTCCAACCTGTCAACCGGGAAGACCGAGTCGCAGCCAATAAACACAAAGTCATCGGTCTTGCCGCTGGTCAGCCACAATTTCGGGTGCTCGTGGCCGATGGGAAATGGGAAAATATTGCTTTACTTGACAAAATGCTGACTCCACTTGGGTTCAAGGTCATTCTGGCCAGCGATGGCAAAGAAGCGATTGATCACTGGGTCAACCACCGGCCACATGTGGTTTTGATTGATGGACGGCTTCCAATTTGGGATGGCTACACAACGACCAAGAAAATCAGACAACTTGAAATGGATGAACGACTTAGCTCTAATCTATCCATTCGAACGGTTATCCTGGCAGTTACATCGAGCAGCTTTGAATTCAGCCAGGAAACACTGCTTGAAGCCGGCTTTGATGACCACCTGAATCGGCCCATTCGTGAAGAAATGCTGCTCCGACATCTGGCCGAACACCTCGGAATCCAGTATCAATATGAGGCCACTGACAGTTCCGAAACTGCCCACGCCGAAAATACACCATCAACTCAACTCACCCCAGAAGTGTTATCGGCCTTGCCCCAGGAATTGATTTCAAATCTGCAAAAAGCACTCAACGAAGGGAATATTTCGGTAACTGAAGATTTGGCCAGCCAGATCGAGAACACCAATCCAGCCCTGGCCCTTGAAATCCGCCAATATCTCAAAGGCTACCAATTTGATGAATTGCTGGAGCTGATTGACCAGGGAACCCGGCAGCGGCAGGAATGAAGAAACCATTTAGTGGTTAGTGGTTAGAAATCAACATTTTCCAAGAACCAAGAACCAAAGAGTAGTTAGCGGTTAGTGATGCCAGTGAAGCGTTGAAGCCGTTTTGGTTCTCAGCCCAGGAACTGGGCGCCGGCTCGTAGCCCAGGGCGAGTCTTCGAGCCCTGGGAATTCGGGTCATTCCCCACCCTTTCCTCGCCCGGCCAGCCGCCGCCGTAGGCGGCGGCTGGCCGGGCGAGGGTGTGGAGGCAACATTTTCCCAGAGTTGTACCCTGGGCTACGAGCCTTCCACCCGCTTCGTGGGTTCAAAACCGCTCTTTTTTCAACTCTTAACTGGCATTAGTGATTAGAAATCAACACTTTCCAAGAACCAAGAACCAAACCACTGAGTGGTCAATTCTTGCAAAGACAGCCGGATTGTGAAAAAAGAGATGAGCACCGAAAGCAGACTGAAAGTTTTTTTGAGGTTTGAACCGTCCTCTATGGATTTTTCATTCTTGATTCTTCATTCTTGGTTTCCTCATTTCTTCACACACAGGACCTTTCTCGCATGAATGAACCGACCAAACACCTTGGCGACATTCTGATTGTTGACGATAACCCTATCAATTTGAACCTGTTATCAGGCATGTTAGCCGAACACAAATACCGGGTTCGGGTAGCCACCAGCGGAAAACGCGCCCTGGCCGCCGTGCGAAGCTGTCTTCCGGATTTGATCCTGCTCGATATCACCATGCCGGAAATGGATGGGTATGAAGTCTGCCGTCAGTTGAAAGCTGACCCACAAACGCGAGATGTCCCGGTGATTTTTATTAGCGCCCTGGACGAAACAATGGACAAAGTGAAAGCTTTCCAGATTGGTGGCCTGGATTATGTGTCAAAGCCGTTTCAATTTGAGGAAGTCCTGGTCCGCATCGAGAATCAACTCAAGATTTCTCGCCTGCAACGCGAAATGGTCCAGAAGAACGCTGAACTCGAAAACGCCAACCTGAAGCTCAAGGAACTGGATCGGATTAAAGCCAACTTTACGGCGATGCTGGTTCACGATTTGAAATCTCCCTTGAGTGTGGTCAAAGGCACGTTCGAGATGTTTGCGTTGGAAGAAACCCTGACGGAACAGGGGCAGATTCTCTTAACTTCCGCTGACCGCAGTGTGGATAAAATCCTGGATCTGATCAACGAAGTCCTCGAAGTCTTCCGGTCCGAAGCTCAAGACCTGACCTTGAGCTGTAAAGTCATAGACCCAACCCAGATTTTACAGGCCGCAGTTGAAGAAATCCGCCTCGCTGCCACCAGCCAGAATGTTTCACTCACGGTCAACTTTGGTCCGAATCTTCCCAAAATCCCGGTTGATGTTGGAAAAATTGAGCGGGTGTTTTCAAACCTGCTATCCAATGCCGTGAAATTCACACCTCCGGGCGGCTCGATTTCAGTTGATACCGAAGTCAGCCGCGGCACCGGGGTCGAATCCGGTTCAACCTTCCTGGTGGTCAACATCACTGACACGGGCGAAGGGATTCCAGCCGATGTCTTGCCTTATATTTTTGACCCATACCAGCAGGCAACCACCAAACGCTCAAAACTTGGCGTCGGGCTCGGTCTGGCCATTGTCAAACGAATTGTGGCGGCCCACGGCGGCAACGTCTCCGTCCGCAGTAAAGTCGGTGTTGGGTCGTGCTTTACCGTTACCCTGCCGACGGCTGGAAGCTGAAAAACCCAGGGCTCAGGGCTTGGGGCTGAGAAAACCAGGGCTTGGGGCTTGGGGCTGAGGGCTTGGGGCTGAAGACTCGAAGACTCGGGGCGGAAGAAAATGGGTTCCAAACCCGGAGCCCGTCTTCTTCAGCCCCAAGCCCTCAGCCCAAGGTGTTCACCCCCGTGTCTTTCATTCCATCCTCTATTTACTGACCCACGCCATCATTGCTGCGGTGTAGCGTGGACCCGCAATTCCTGGCGGGAACAATCGGTCAAGTTCCTCAAGCTCATCACCCGAAAGCTCGACATCCAGGGCACCCAGGTTGTCTTCAAGATACTTCACCCGCTTGGTACCAGGAATTGGCACAATATCTTCGCCCTGGGCCAGCACCCAGGCCAGAGCTAACTGAGCCGGAGTACAGCCTTTGCGGGCAGCCAGTGCCTTGACATGAGCGGCCAGTTCAAGGTTTTTCTGAAACGCTTCGTCTTGAAAGCGCGGGTTGGTTCGGCGAAAGTCGTTTTCACCAATCTCAGCCGTGCTTTGGATGACACCGGTGAGAAATCCGCGTCCAAGCGGACTAAATGGCACAAACCCAATTCCCAGTTCCCGGCAGGCAGTGAAGACGCCATTGGTTTCCGGGTCACGCGTCCAGAGCGAAAACTCACTCTGCAAGGCCGCGATGGGATGAACTGCTGCCGCCCGGCGCAACGTTTCAGGACCAGCTTCAGAAAGTCCCAATGCCCGAACCTTTCCAGCCGTGACCAGTTCGGCCATCACCCCGACCGTTTCTTCAATCGGGAAAGCCGGGTCCACCCGATGTTGATAGAACAAATCTATAGTTTCAATTCCAAGTCGGCGCAGGCTGTCGTCACAGACTTTGCGAATGTTATCTGGCGAACTATTCAGACCAGTTGGCGCACCGGTTTGCGGGTCAATCCGGAAGCCAAATTTGGTGGCGATGACGAGCTTTTCACGCGGTACTTCGCGGAGAAACCGGCCTAATAATTCTTCGTTCTTGTATGGTCCGTACACTTCCGCAGTATCAAGGAAATTCCCACCAAGCTCCACATACCGATGGAGAACCCGCATGGATTCGGCATCGTCAGGCACACCGTAGGCGTGTGACATTCCCATACAGCCCAGGCCCAGCGCCGAGACGACCAGGCCATTTCTTCCGAGTTTGCGCTGCTGCATCAATTGTCTCCTTTGCTCACTATTTCTGAAAACTGAGGAAGTCTGGTCAACAGGAAGTTGTTGCCAGACCAGAGGCTTTGGTTCAGGCCCGAAACTATGGCGCGGCTATCCCGGCAATGCAATTCATCTTTCCTTTCGCTGTTGTCCCAGGCGGACAGATGGAACTCTAAATGGATTCCCAGGAACTAATTTTCCTAACCGGTGTCCAACTCGACCAATGCTTCCGAACAAATCAAACATTGGAGGTAGACGTCTATGCGTCGAACAGGACAAGTGTGTCTTCTGGTTGGGTTTATGACCTTGTTGATCGCAGGGATACTCTGGCAATGTCAGTCAACGGTTTATGCCGATGGAGCCATCAATCCAGGCAGTGGCATGCTGATGGTACTCGATTCCAATGGACAGATTGCCTCAGATTGCCCGCTCCGTAAAACCGAAGTTTCCGCCACTATCAGTGGCCCGATTACCCGAGTGAACGTTACCCAAATTTTTTATAACCCGAACAATCATCCAATTGAAGCCATTTACCTTTTTCCACTCTCAAATCATGCGGCAGTTGATGGGATGACTATTCATATTGGTACGCGTCGGATTGTCGGCAAAATCAACCGCCGCGAAGAAGCCGAGCGCATCTACCAGGCGGCACGCCAGTCGGGACGAACGGCTGCCCTGCTCACTCAAGAACGACCCAATGTATTTACCCAATCGGTCGCCAATATTGGTCCGAAGGAAGTTATTCGGGTTGAAATTACGTATGCTGAAACGCTGAGTTATGAAAATGGTCAGTACCAGTTTGTTTTTCCAACTGTGGTTGGCCCACGATACCAGCCGGTATCAAGTTCACAACCAGCCCTGAGTCAACCGCCAGTAACAACCCGGCCCGGCCATACGCTTTCGATCTCTGTCACGATTGATGCCGGTAAACCAGTCCAGCACGTTGTTTCAACCAGCCATGCGATCAGGACAACCACAACTTCTGATCACTCAAAGTCCACAGTTCAACTCCAACAAATAAATGAGATTCCAAATCGGGATTTTATTCTCACTTATCAAGTTGCGGAAACTGAGATTTCAGACGTTTTACTGACGCATTGTGAAAATAACGATGGGTATTTTACGTTCCTGCTCCATCCACCACATCAAGCCAGAGAAGCCGATATTTCCCCAAAGGAAATTGTCTTTGTGGTTGATACTTCGGGATCCATGTCTGGCCCACCCCTTGAAAAAGCCAAAGAATGTATTTTCCACTCCCTGGCTCATCTCAACCCACGTGACACGTTTAATCTGATCACCTTCGCCGGCTATACCTCAGTCTTGTTTCCAGAACCAGTGCCCGCCACAGCCGAGAATATCGAGCAGGCCAAAGCCGTGCTGGACCGACAGGTTGGCGGTGGCGGGACGGAAATGATGCCGGCCATCCGAGCCGCGTTGGCACCCTCTGACGAGCAGGATCACCTGCGAATTGTATGCTTTATGACCGATGGCTATGTGGGCAACGAATTTGAAATCCTGGGTGAAATTCAACTGCACCCAAATGCCCGTGTTTTTTCTTTTGGAGTTGGCGAAGGAGTCAATCGGTTTTTGCTCGACACGATGGCACTCGAAGGCGGAGGCGAAGCTGAATATGTCCAGCTTGCTGCAGATGCGGGAAAAGTTGCATCCAGGTTTTATGAGCGGGTGCGAAACCCACTCCTGACAGATATGTGGATTGATTGGGGCGGGCTTGGAGTTCAACAGGTTTTCCCGATGCGAATTCCAGATTTGTTTTCAGCCAAACCCGTGATTATCGCCGGGCGATATGCCCAACCAGGCGCTGAAGTGATTCACCTGCATGGAAAACTGGGCGGTCGTCCATTTGTCCGGGCCATCAAGGTTGAATTCCCAGAACGCAATTCAGACCATGAGGTGTTAAGGACACTTTGGGCCCGCAAAGCGCTCGATCATCTCCAGTCAGAGGCGTTTGGACAACCCCAATGGTATGACTCATCAGAACCAAAAAACAAAGAAGCCATTGTTCAACTGGGGCTTACCTACCGCCTCATGACCCAATACACCGCCTTTGTCGCAGTTGAAGAAACTCCCCGGTTTGAAAATCAAATGCCGTTGACTCAAATGGTGCCTGTGGCTGGCCCAGAAGGAACCGCATTTGCAAATACCTCGACAGGATCCTCTTCTGGAGAAGCCGCTCCTGAAGATTTTTCAATGTTGGGAATGGTCAAGAAAGTCAGTCTGGAGTTCATCAGTTTGATCCTGGGTCTGTTTCTGGCCGCAAGTTTCTGCCTGGCGATTGGCGTCGAACGCTGGCTCACCTGCTACACTGCCCGGAATCAAAACCAGCGTTTGAAAAAACGTCTGAATCAACGACCCAAAAACCGCGACCCACGTCACCTCCTTGAAACGATTGCTGCCTTTCCGAAAAGCACAACTGGCCAGGTTCTGACCGCCGGGCTGATGGAAATGCGGCAACCAGAATTTGTAAATCTTTCCAGGTATGCTCAGGTTGAGGTTGTTCAAAATCGAATTCGCCAGGCGCAAATCCAGCGGACACAACGCTTACGACAAGGACTCAGGGAATTATCAACCACTGGGTGGCTGGTCATTCTGGCGGGATGTGCTGGCGGGATATATTTTGGTTATCGAACAGTACTCTATATCTTCTTTACCAAATACACCTGCGCCTTCAGTCTCGGCGAGCTTTCAGAACAACTGCTTCCAATCCCGTTTGGTTTCCTGGTTGGTATTGCCGCGCTTTGGATGTACACATGGTTGAATGCCAATGTCGAGCGGCACGTTCTTGAAACCGAAACTTCGGTGGCTGAAGTGATGAAAGATATTCAAGCGGCAGGTGCCGCCAACCAGACGACCGATGCTGTGGCGGAAGTCCTTGCCGCAGATTAAATACAAGTTGGAAGCACCTGACCTTCTGGCTTATGCTGGCGCGCTTTCTTTCTGGCGCGCCAGTATTTTTTGGAGGTTCAACACTTCTTATGCTTGTCCGAATTATAGAATTTCAGATAAAGAAACCACGGAATACACGGAACACACAGAAAATAAATCCAGATTCTTCAATAGTTTATAAAACTTCAAAAAATAAAAACTCAGGAAATATTTATCTAAAAAGCTATATCATTGTCTGGTTGCTCAGCCTGGGTTTGGTTTGCTCTGGGGCCTGTCGGCGGCACAGGGCTGGAACCAGTTCCACCAATCGGGCCGAGCGCCACGAACTGGTCACAGCCATCATCTCCGCGCCACTGACGTTTGATCCGCGTGGACTGACCTCGGCAGATACCGCCCACGTGCAGCAACTGTTGTTTCGAACGCTCCTCAAGAAAAGTCACACCTATGGCCTCGAAGCCGATTTGGCCGAAACGTGGGAAATGGATCCGACGGCAGTGCGGCTGGTCGCCAAACTCCGAGCGGGGATCACGTTCCACGACGGACGCCCTTGCCGTGCCCAGGATGTGGCCTATACCTACACCAGCATGCTCGCCGAACATACCGGCAAGGCATCGGCTTTTTCAAAACTGGCTGAGGTCACAGCCCTGGATGAACTGACCGTCGAATTTCGCAATCGTGAACCGAATCCTGGATTACCGGTGGATCTGGTGGCCGTCGGCATTATTCCCGAAGGAAGCAGCCCCACGATTGCCGATCATCCAATCGGAACCGGCCCCTATCAGGTTGACGCCTACCAGCCCTCGCAATGGATCCGACTGAAGTCGTTTGCCGGCAACAGCCAGTCTCCACCAAAACCTCAAATCACACTGACCATTCGCATCTTGCCGGATGCCGCCACCCGCGAACTCGAACTGGCCAGCGGCAGCCTCGACTTTCTGCTTGATGCCGACTTGCAGCCGAGCCAGCTTGAACAATGGAAATCCAATCCAGACTGGAAAGTGACAGTATTCCCTGGCGGTGGTCTGGTTTATCTCTCGCTCAATACTGAAAATCCGCTCCTGAAATCCGTGAAAGCTCGTCAGGCCCTGGCGCTGGCCATCAATCGCCCTGAAATCATCAACCGTGTTCTGGGCGGAAATGCCGAACCGGCCCTGTCGCCGCTCCCGCCCAAACACTGGGCGCTCTCACCTAACCTGATGCGCTTTGACGTTGATCGCCAGCAGGCAACCCGGCTGTGGCGGGAAGCCAATGGCACGAATCCCGCCAAACTCACGTTGCTGGTCACCGCCGATGCCAATCAACGCCGAATTGGGGAAATCTTGCAGGAAAACTGGCGGCACATTGGAGTTCAGATCGAACTACACTCGGTTGAAACCGCGCTCTATTTTGAACGGCTGCGGTATGGCGATTATGCGATTGCTCTGGCGAAATTGACCGGGGGCAACCAGTTTGTCACGATTTTCAAAGGGGCGTTTCATTCGCGAGCGATTCATGTCCGTGGAAACGCTGACACCGGCGAACTTAACTATGCCCGGTATCGCAACCCCGACGTTGACGCCCTGATTGATCAGGCACAACAGTCGCCGTTTTCAATGGATCAGGCCACCGAAGCGTCAAAATATCTGGCGGTTCAGGAAAAAATTGTCCAGGAAGCCCCCTGGATTTTCCTCTGGCACCCAAGCCATGTCCTGGTGGCCCGAACTACGCTTGATGGGTTTGAGTTCCCACCCGGCGGCGGCGGTGAAGTCTACGCCAGGGCACACTACCGATAACCACCCATATGCGCCCGGATAAGAAAATTTGAGCGCATGTGGGACAAGGAGATGAGGAGACAACGAGACATCAAACCAGTTCTTGTGGGCCTGAACAACCTCCGATTGGGAGCGAGAATTGAGACCATCCGTTTTTGCTCCTTGTCCCCGTGTCCCCTTGTCCAGATCGAGCCCATGTCTCTTATCCTGACGCTTATGCGGTAACCACCCAGATCCCACTTCTTTTTCACATCCTACACTGAAGGTTTTCTTTTTCGCGCAAAACACATATAGTTGCTCATCCCCGCTTATCTTAGCCAGAATTCACAGGAAATAACTTCCAGATCCAGGGAAACCGAAAACTCAAACCGCGCACGGCAGGTTCGTCATTCGGTCAGTTGGCCGGCACTCTCACCTGGGACAGGCTCTTTGCAACTCATTGAACGATCTATCTTTTCAGAGCATCACCGGCGATGCAGGCTCATTCACCTGGCGGATTCCTGAACCATATCCAAATACAGACTGTTTGCCGAAAGACACCAGCAGAGGAGTTCGTTGCTATGGAGGACCTTCTTCAGCAGGCAACCCTTGATTTCGAGTCCTTTTTGTCAGGTCACAAAGCCCCGGCACTGGTTGGGCATTCGTTGATGACCATCATGAAAAATGATGTGCGTACGATTGCGCATATCACCATGACCTGGGCTGTCAAACAAACTTCGGGGGCCCTTCCCCAAAATCTGATGCAGGCCCGAAACAAGGTTTTTGACATCTTTTTCTATCGCATCGTTAAATTTGAAGGAATTTATAAATTTTTTCCATTATTCGAAGAGGCGTTGCTTCAATTTTGTCCGCCGAATTTTCGCGGTCAACTCACAGCCCTGTTTGCGCAATATAGCTGGCAGGATATCCGCCCGATTGGTGATATCAAGGAGCAACCGGTCTTTGCGCTTGAAAAACGGACGGCTGCCGCAGTTCAAGAAGAGCAGTTCAACGAAGACCTCTATAAAAATGTCACGCATAACATTCTGGCCCTCGAAAGCCGGTTTACCTTTGCCGACGAACAGCAAGGCGCTGAAATGGCCCAGCACACGGCCCGCATCAGCACCTTGTTCAAAGATTTCGTCGGGTTGGTCAAAGACAAGGACGCACGTCGCGAAATTATTATTGCCAATGAAGGCGATAAAGACGCGATGTATGAAAACAAGAAGAAATTCAATCTTGATGACTACATCGCGCAGTGTCTGGATCTGACCGTTGCGTTTTTCAACGACGATTACCTACTGCAAAGCGTCCAGATGATGGATTTGCTGGTGGACCTGGCTCAATCCAAGGGTGTTGATTTGGAAAAACACGCCCGGTTTCAAGCCAAATTCAATATGTTCAGCACCCGAAAAATCGAGGAGTACACGGCCAGCAAAACCAATCGGTTCCTGGTGCGCTCCTTGCTCGGGCTCTTTACCGAGTGGTATCCAGGCCCGTTGCTCGACAAACTACTGGTTGAAGAAAATCGCCGGACCCGACGCGTGATTCTCAATGTGCTGGAATGTTACGGCTATGGGATTTATGAAACCCTGGTCCACGACCTCACCAATTGCACCGATCAAACGCCCTGGTATTACATCCGCAACCTGATTTTCCTGTTTGGCAAAATTGTCACCAACGACCCGATGCGGAAAAATCAGGTGGTTGAACTCGTTGACCGGCATTTAAACCCAAAAAGCGCCCGCCAGGTCAACCTGCAATGTATTTCAACCCTGAGTTTTTTGGCGACCGATCAGGCGGCTGACCGATTGATTGAAAAACTGGCGGTATTTCGCAAGCTCCAGGACCCGGTTTCGGTTGACCTGACCAATAAAATTGCACTGACGCTGGCCGCTTTCGAATCTGACAAAGCCCTGGAATCCGCCATTGAGTTTGCCCAGAAAAACTGGTCCAACGAATTTGCGGAGCGCTTTTCACAGGTGATGCTTCCGAACAGGGTAGTGGCCAACCTGACCACCAAAATCCGGGCGGAAGTCAAAAAAATGAGATTTTCATTTTCGCTGCTCGGCAATGTTGATTCCGCGCTCAATCTGCTCAAAGCCCTGGCCTATACCCGCTCGGACGATGTCACCAACCTGTGCAAGGAAATCACGACTTCCCTGCCCGCCAGCAATACACTTCACACCAAGGCCGCCAGTATTTTGTCACAGGCCGCGGTTGCGCCCCCGCCAGTGTATTGCCCAGATAAATCGTTGAATCGGCTGGCGATAGCCAAAAATATTCCAGAAATGGTGCTCTATATTCATGAAGCTGGAATGACTGGGAAATTCAAGGTGCGCACCGTTGACCAGGTTGACTGCTCAATTGATTTTGGTGAAGGCGAAGCGCTCTATGCCGGGATCAGCGCCCAGTACGTTGATCAGGAAAATGCCTTTTTCTGGACATTCCTGCTTGAATCCCGCGACGTGTTGCAAGTCACATTTGGGCCCAAAACCGGGAGAACCGGGACCCTGAGCGGGTTACAACTTGAAAAGGAAACCCAGCGGCTCATTCACGAAGGACTGGTCCAGAAAGGCGAAGTTCAGCAAATCGTTGGGAGTGAAATCCTGCCTGACTCTCGCTTTAGTCAGCGGCCAGTCGGTGCCTATTTCCTGCAATTCAAAGATGCCGATGATCCCGCCAAGTGCCGATTGGTCTGGCAGGCACTCAAAAACAACCCGGATATCGTCGCCCTGCAGCAGGCGACCCGGCTCGGCAAGTACGATCTCTACAAAGTTCTGTTTTATATGCTGAAACAGAACATGATCGAAATTGACGCCCACAAAAAGTCCCACGAAATCAGCAGCGCCATCAACGATTCGCTGTCAATGCTCATTACCTATCTGCAGCGAATCGAACGCAAACCGGTCTTGTTCAATGCGTACAAGGCGGCCTCCGAAGTCTGTGAAGACATTGTCAACAACACCCCGGACGAAGTGGTCAAGTTTGCCATGGACGTCATGCGCAAGTACTTCTGGAATGCGTATGCCACCCGGCAAATCTTTGTGGCGGCCAACCTGGCGGTCTGCCAGCAGGTCATCAATCTGGTGGGGACCTATGCCAAGACCAAATCGGCTGACAGCAAGGAAGCGTTGCTCAGTTATATCGAGTTTTCCTTTCAGGAACAGGATACAAACCTGGCCCCGCCGCCCCCGCCCGAGCCAGAACCAAATATCCTGCAAAAAATTGAAAACATTGAATTTGCCAACGATGCCTTTGATGAATTCGAAATCGGCTTTGACGAAGATTCAATTAACGACATGTTTGGCGTGCTGGAAAATCAGCTCCACGCGACCGGGGCGGATCTCCCCAGCTTTGGTCAGGATGCCGGGTTGACCGAACACGAAGAGCAGATGTTGATGGAACTCTATGACAACATTGCCGTCGCGTATGTCAAACCGCTCAAAGACTTTATTCGTGAAATCAAGCTGAACCTCAAAATCAATCGCCAGACATCGCTCGAATGGATTGAAATGGTTGAACCATCGGTCAATCTGCTTTTTGGTTCAGCCGAAAAAATGGGATATACCAAAATCTGCGATTCGCTGGGTGAAATGCAGCGCGTGTTTCAGGATCAGAAAACCGTACCGGATCTGACCTATTTGCTTGATGATGCGGTGCAGGGACTGTTGTTTTACTATGACCGGCTTTCGACGCTGCTCCCCAAAACCTTTGCGCTTGATCTCTCAGACACCGACCTGAACAGCAAGAAAGAAGTCCTGATCGTTAAGTTCATCCTCAAGCAGATTCCGGAAATCAATGAAAAGATGATGAATCGGATCATCCTGGCCGGGCTTTCGACCTTTGACAAATTTATGCACAGCAGCCCGGATGAAATCTCAGCCGTGACGGGTCTGTCTAAACGCCATGGTGAAGATGTGTTTATGAAGTTCTATCAGTACCGGCACATCTATTACCGCCACGACGATGACGAGTATAAAGACAAATTCCTGCAGATGTTTGACGTAAAGTTCAACATCCTGCGCGAAATCCACATGGAAATTGAGAGCATTCTGGCCAGCAACCAGGCCGACAAGGAAGAAAACAAGGCGCGGGTCAATTCACTCAAAATGGACCGCCAGCGAACGCTGTGGGCGATTTTCATTTTGTTGTGTATCAAGGAAGAATACGACCTGATCGAAGCCGTCCAGCAGGCGGTCTATGATGTCCGATTGCAAAAACTGGAAGAATATCTGAACCACCTGACAACCCTGTAACCAGATGAAGAATGAAGAAAGTGGTTAGTGGTTAGTGATGAGTGATTGGCCCTTGGCTCTTCTTCGAAAGCATTGATTTCTAACCACTAACCACTAACCACTAACCACTAACCATTAACCACTAACCACTAAATGGTTTCTTCATTCTGCCTTTTCTGGGAATACCCGATTGAGTACCCAACTGAGCAGCCACATACTGATGACGACCACGCCCATTGAAGCCAGCCAGTAATGCCAGTAGACCGGAAATGATTGAGCCACCGAAGCATGCGGGAAATGGGCCGTATTGACATTGAGGGTTGGATCTGTCAGCCAGCGCCCCGCTTGCTGGATGACCACAAACCAGCCGATGCCCTGTAGCCACATCCAGCGATGCGCCCGAACGTGGCCCAGGGCATACAGGCCGACAACGACCCCGCCGACATGCTCCAGGATGGTCGTCACCGGGCCCATTCCATATCGAGTTGCATCATAAATCCACAGCGGAAGCCCCGGAATGAGCCAGATTGTCGCCACTCGAACCAGAACCGGAACCTTCAGCATCATGCCAATGCCCAGGGCGGCTGACGAGGCATTGCACATCCACAAACCATTGCCCGGCGTTCCAGATTTCCAATGAAACCAGAAATGCACCAGGAAAAACATGGTCGGAAGCACGCCCAACCACTGGATCCGCCAATCAATCTCAGGGTTCACCAGATGCCTTTTCATTCCGAATTTCCCCTCAATTCCCGGTAATCAGCGGTCTTTCCCGCACGAATAAACGCCAACAATTTAATTCTTCCGAAAAATTTTATTGAATGAACTAAATATTTCTTTTACAGCCACTTAAAAAAGTTTTAACATCCGGACTTTGGACATCAACGCTGGACAGGATTTTTCCGAATCCGTCTCTCAATAGACAACTCCAGTCAAAGATGTCATAATTCCAGTTTGTTTGCCAGATTCTGATTCGCGTCTCTACCTCTTTTTCATTCGCGCTTCAATTTTCTTTCCATCATCTTAATCAGTCGAGTTTCCTGGTGTCATCTGACCTGAGGTGTATCACCACTTGGGATTTTTGCTGTTAGCCGGATGTCTATGGCCTTACTGAGTCTCCCACCGGGCCCAGGCCCAATTTCATCTGACGACCACGTGGCGTTGTTTCGCCAGGGGCCGCTCAGCTTCTTGCACGATCTGGCTCAGCAGTACGGCGACATCGTCTACTTCAAGCGCGGCGCCGAGAATGTTTTTCTCATCAACAATCCCCACTACATCAACAATGTGCTGGTGACGCATCACCGTAACTTCGTCAAAGGGCGCAGTGTTCAGCGGGCGAAACACGTGGTAGGAGAAGGGTTATTAACCAGTGAAGGGGATACCCATCGCCGGCAACGAAGACTGGCGCAACCCGCCTTTCACCGCGAACGCGTGGCTGGATATGCCGCCGTGATGGTTGAAAAAGCGATCCGCATGCGCCAACGCTGGCAGCCCAATCAGGTGGTTGATCTGTCGGTTGATATGACCGCCATCACCCTCGAAATTGTCACCCAAACTCTGTTTGGAACCAATATCGAAGCTGAAACTGCCCAGATCAGTCAGGCGTGCGCTGATGCGATGGCGATAATTAAAGCGATGAATGTGGTGGATTTACGCCGCATGATTGGACCCGCTGTCGAAGATCAAAACGAATACCACGCCCAGGAAATCCAGTTTGAAGAAATCAAAACCCAACTTGATTCGGTGATTTCAGCCATTATCCATCAGCGCCGGCAAAGCACGATTGACCATGGTGATTTGTTGTCCATGATGCTGCTGGCTCACGACGTCGAAGGCGATGAAACCGGGATGACCGACGAACAACTTCAAGATGAAATCGTCACGCTGTTCCTGGCCGGGCACGAAACAACCGCCAATGCCCTCACCTGGACCTGGTACCTGCTGGCGCAACATCCCGAAATCGAAGCCCAGGTCCATGCCGAACTGGATCGCGTGCTGGGCAACCGCGTCCCCGCTGCTCGTGATTACCCACACCTGTCGTTGCTCAATATGGTCTTTGCAGAATCAATGCGACTCTATCCACCGGCCTGGATGATTGATCGCCGTAACCTCGAAGAGTATCAGATGGGTGACTACACCCTGCCGCCCCAATCGGTCGTGGTCATGAGTCAGTGGGTCACCCATCACGACCCGCGATTTTTCCCGGATCCTGAACGCTTTGACCCGCTCCGCTGGACTCCGGAAGCCAAAGAACAACGACCAAAATTTTCTTATTTCCCATTTGGAGGCGGGCCCCGGCAATGTATCGGCGAAGGATTTGCCTGGATGGAAGGCGTCCTCCTGCTGGCCACTTTTGCCCAACACTGGAAATTCAAACTGGTTCCTGGTCATCCGATTGAGCCGATTCCCATGATGACGCTTCGCCCCAGATTCGGAATGCCAATGCAACTGGAAAGACGAAAGACGTCGGGCTGAAAAAACCAGGGCTTGGGGCTTGGGGCTGAGGG
>JACQXX010000090.1 GCA_016208495.1 Acidobacteriota bacterium
TGGTTTTGGCAACTTGATTTGGCCCACTTTGGCACTTTGATTTGGCCCACCTCAGAGACTGAATTTTCAAGGTTGACAAACATTCACATTGCGTTTGCAAGGTTATTGTTCACAAAGGTGTCCCAGGTAACGCTGGGTGATTACAGGTCCAAGAAAGCCGAAGCCACAGCGTGCAGGCGCTCGAGCGTGAGGTCGGCAGATGGCCCAACATATTTTTTGCGCGTTTTTCCCTCAATTTTGGTATAGGCATACCAATAGGCGGTTTTATGGCGGCCATTGATTTCCTTGCGCAAGCTTAAAGTAATCGGAGTCCGGCGAATGGAGAGTTCCACTCGCAGGCGGTCGTTGTCGCCAAGCCATTGCTCCCAGGCGGGAGAATCGAGGTGGATTCTCCGGTTTTTTTCTCCTGGGGCTTCGGCGGGAACCATCAAGGTTTGTGAACGAAGGACAGGTCGGTGCATCGGATACTCCCTGGTGTCGGTAACCGGCGACGGGCCCGAAAAGTTACCGGCACAGATGGTAACGGTTTTGAACCGTTGATGAAGGTGCTCAAAGAATCCCAAGCCGGTGACTGGTGAGGTGGATGGTGTAGGTAACTTTTCAGATCCTCCGCCAGTTACCTACACCTGAGTCACTGGGGAGTGGGTTCTCGGCGAGACCAGCACCTCTTTTGCGAGGCCCGCCGGAGGCCACTGAACCTGGTGGCGTCGCCGGGGAGCGCCCCGCAGGCTTGCCCTTGACCGGTGTGCCAAACTGGAGGGGCGAGCGGGGGAGTTTTGACCTGGTTTCCTCCCCCGCTCGGCACGACCAGGAGGGCACGCCGAGTCAAGGGGGCGCGGCGGGGGTCTTTTTCCACCGCTTTTTGTCCAGGGTTCGCCGAAAGCGATACGACTCGATCCCGGTTTCAATAATCGTGGCCCGGTCCGTTACCCGATCCAACAGGGCTTTGCACAATCGGGCATTGGTGAACACCTGCGTCCATTCTGAAAATGGCAGATTGGTGGTGAGAATCAAGGCGGCTTTTTCCGCCCGGTCCGACACCACTTGAAATAAGAGTTCGGCGCCGAGTTCAGCCAGTGGCACATACCCGACTTCATCAATCACGATCAAGTCATAGCGCGTCCAGCGCTGCAACACCCGTCCGAGCTGGTTGTGATGTTGCGCCTCCAGCAGTTCATTCACCAGGCCGGCTGCCGTCACAAACCGCACCCGTTTTTTCTGGCGGCAGGCCGCCACGCACAACGCGGTTGCCAGATGGGTTTTTCCGGTTCCGCACTCCCCAATCAAAATCAGCGGCTCGTTGCGTTCGAGGTATCCGCCTTCCGCCAACTGCCGCAACTGCCCGGCTGACAGGTGCGGTGTTGCGGAAAAATCAAATTCCTCCAGGGTTTTCAACCGTGGCAACCGCGCTTCCCGAATCCGCTTTTCAACCACCCGTCGTTCTCGCTCATCGACTTCCGCACTCAATAATGAACTCAAATACCGCACATGACTTGTCTCCAGCCGGGAAGCTTCTTCCGCCAACCGCAGACACTGGGCCGCCACCGTTGGTAACCGTAACTGCCGGCACTGCTCTTTGACCACGGCTTCATCCAAACTGGTTTCCACTTTTGACTTCCGTTCACTCATACCTGTACCTCCAGTGGCTGCCTCAAGAGTTGATCATATTCGGAGAGGGCCGGGAGCGGTCGTTCATACCGGGCGAGCCCCTCAACCTCCACTTTCTCGATTGGGTCACGCTGCAGTTCATCCGCCTTGAGCAAATACTGCACCACGGCTGCATCCCCGACTCCAAGCTCCACCGCCTGGTCAATTGCCGCTTTGAGCCGCTCATACCCCGACTCCCGTCCCGCCATCAACAACTCGATCATTTTTCGCGTTCCATCTGAGTTCCCGTGCCGCTGGCGCAGCTTTTCCCAGAGCCGATCAAAACTTTCCGGCCACCGCCCGCCGGCCCGCCATTGCGCCAATGGTTTGGATCCAGCCAATGCCCCTGGCTTGTGGGCTAACACATCCAGATAATGCTCCAGATTCAGGATCTGTTGATTGTGCCCGTAACACCGTGCGTGCCTGGCCACCACTGCGTCGCTCCCCACCACTTCCACTTCCTGCGCCAACACCCGTACCTTCACTTGTGTCCCCGGCCACACCGGCACACTGTAAAAATTGGTTTTCACTTTGACACATCGTTTGCTATCCACCACTGGAAAACATACTTCCGCGATCTCAAATCCTTCCTCCGCCAACCCCAGCAAGACACCTTGTTCCTTGACCATCAATTCACCCACCGCCTCACGCCGCTCCCCGATCATTCGCCCCTGGTCCGCCTCACACCACTCTTCCAACCTCGCATTGAGCTCTCCCACATCTGATACTTTCGGCATCGGCACCAAATGATTGCGCCGAAAATAGCCCACTTCCCCCTCAACCCCTCCTTTCTCATGTCCTTTCCCGGGTTGACAAAAACTCGCCTCAAACTTCCAATGCGACCGAAACGCGATAAACCTCTCCTGTTGCTCCCGATTCCTTCCCTTCAATATCCGCCTCACCGCACTCCCTAAATTGTCGTACCTCACTCGTTTGAACACCCCTCCAAAATATTCAAACGCCTTCTCATGCCCTTCAAAAAATGCCTGTTGCGTCGCGCTCCAATACGCCCGGTGATACGCCCCTCCACTTCCCATACTCCTCATGACAAACACCTGGACTGCCTTGCGCTCTCCTTCCATCTCCACCCACGCTTCATACCAGTCCACCTGGCCTTCCTCCCCCAACTCATAACTCTGCGGCACATACACCTCTTTTCCTCCCATCCCCATCTCTCGTTTCCTTTTCCCCACATAGTGCCTCACCGTCGACTCCGAGATCACCTCCCCTCCTTTTTCCTCCACCAATCTCACATAGATCCGCCTCGCCGTATGTCGCTGCTTGCGCGGCGCTTGCCGGTCTTGCTCCAATATCTCGTTTATGTATTCCTCCACTTCCTTTAACTTTGGCCTTTTTCTCTCGGCCCTTTTTCTCTCCGGCGGCCTCGCATCCTTTAATGCTTGCCTCACCATCCGCCGATGTACCCCGAATTTCTTTGCCACTCCCTGGATCGTTCCAATCCCAAACTCATACTCCCGTCTCATTTGTTCAAACAGTTCCACTTTCGCTCTCCTTTCCATCTTCCCTCCTCCCCTCATTTGTATTTGGAGAAGAGTACTCGCTTCCTCCCTTCGGTGGGCCAAATCAGAGTGCCAAAGTGGGCCATTTCAAAATATCAGAATCAAGTTTTCAAAAACCTCTGAGCTCAAATTTGATTCCGTATTAATTGCTGTATCAATTTGAAGTTGAGCCCGGTTGTTAAGCTCAGATGATAGAAATTCAATTATTTCAATGTTTAAGCGAGACTTTCTTGATTGTGAAAACTCGTTTAACTTTTTCTTTAATCCGAAAACAATAAAACAAGGACTTAATTCTACGTATTTATGTCTTTGATTATTAACATAATCCAGATAGCCAATAGATGCTTTCTTAATAAAACCCTCCCAATGGGCATAAGTAAGAGGAATACCAGCTCTAATCAGTGTTTTGAATATATCGGGTTTGGATTTTAATGATAATTGGAGATTAGCTAATTCTTTAATTCGCCAGCTAAATTCTTCGTCAAGATGCTCCTGAAGTTGCAAAATCGTCCGAATTTTACTCATGGTCTTAGAAACCCTTCTGCTAAAGGAAGTAGTTTTGACAGTCTTGTTGTCCCCCGAATTCCTGCTCCAGAATTCTTTTGAAAGGTTGGGTTATCCCAAAGTTCTTTTGCTTTTTTACAAATGAATTCTTTTTGCTTGTCCGGTGACAAAGACTCTAATGAATCCAGGTTTTTGGATACACCTATAGCAATTACTTCAAACACGGACATAAGGAATTTGCCTTCAAAATCTTTGCCAGTCCATTTCTTAAAAGCTTTATCTTCTAGAGCCATGTTTAGAATTTGAAACGTGCGTTCAAAGACTTGTTTTTCTGTATCGAATGGAAGAGGGGTAGTTGCAAGGTATCCCATTGCATCGTCTAAATACTCGTGAACATCCTTTCCGTTATAACGGAAAATACGAAATGAAAAAAATCTAAGAACCAATTCAATCTCTGCCTGCTTCTCTATAGCTGTGTCTGTTTGATCAATTGTTTTTAGGAAATCTTTGTTTAGAGCACATTCGCGAAGCCATTGATAAAAGGGTTTATTAATCATTGCAGCAACACAGTTCCGTACCTCTTGCTCTGATAATGCAGCCCCTCCTGTGTTTAGCCTTTGAAAAAGTTCATACTTGGTTTGGGGGTCACTTTCCTGCTTAAGAATCTCAACACGCATTCGTGCGCGTTTGATTTGTAGTTGAAGTGATTTTCCTATTCCGTCCTTTGAATTATCTGAAGATGGCTCCCAACGTTTATTGGAAAGACTGGGTAAAAACTTTGTGCCTTCTAAAACAGAAGCAGGGTATTCCCCACCTTCTGATTTTTTTAAGATTCCAACAAATTCGAAAACTGTTGAGAGTCGTTGAAGCCCATCAATTAATTCCCATATTGCATTTTCATTTTGAAATACAAAAATTGGAGGAATGGGAATTCCAAGTAAAAGAGATTCAATGAATCTAGTTCTTCGTAAGCTATCCCAACGAAAGAGCCGTTGGAAGTCAGGGTTAATAATCAACTCATTTTCCTTATAAAGGTTAATCAGTTCCCCAATAGACATTTCATAGCCATCAGCTACAATTTCTTTCCGTGCCTGCTGTATTTCATTTTCTAAGGACATAATAGATTCTTGATCTGGATGTGAGGTAAGAGTTAGGTGTTTTGATAAATAAATATGATTAAACTATTTTGAAATCAATATATTAAATCGAATTTATGGTTTATTAGCTTACTTTGATGATGAAACTACTAGGGATCTAGCTAGAGAAGTTAAAATTCTGATTACTAGCTAAATTCTAAAGAAGCAGGAGTTAGATAGCAAGCCAATAGTTAGAAAAAATACATCAAACGGGGTGACATAATCCCTCAGAATAACTTGTGTATTTGGTCTAGCTAAATTTGCTCATTGCCACTTCCGTATAGATCTATCTCGACAGTTTAACCTCAGTTCTAAGTGTTTATAGGTAAAGGGATAATTTTTCATTCCTCTATTCCTCCTCCATTAGGCTGCATACCTTCAGAACTCCGAACCCCAAGTCTTTAGCCCTTTACCCCAAGCCCTGTTCTCCCTCAATCCTCAACCCGTTCCAGCACTTCGCGGGCGGGGACGAACAGGGTTTTGCTACGCAGGACCAGTACCATTCCTGGGGCGCCATGTTTTGGACGCGCCAGAAATTTCCGCTCAGTGTAATGCACGTTCACTTTATCAAGGCCCTTCGCCTGCGAAAAAAAGGCGGCCAGCTCGGCGGCGGCGGCGACCACGTGATGGGGAACTGGTTGTCGTGACAGATTCCGAATGACAACGTGCGCCCCTGGATAATCCGCCGAATGCAGCCAGATGTCATTTGGTCGCGCCAGCTTAAACGTCAGCCGGTCATTGTCCTGGCTGGTGCGTCCGACGTAGATATCAAAATCATTTGGCCCGCGATAGTGCCGCAAGCCTGACCAGAGTGAATTTTGCTGTCGGGATCGGGTCTGGTTTGGCGAACCTGGTTTGGCAACCGTTTGCGATTTAGGCCGGAGTTCGAGCGGTATTGTGGGCCGAATTGTCGCCACAACATCATCAATTTCGGCTTCGGTGCGGGCTTCGCGGAGTAACTCAACTGACGTCTGGGCCGATTCAAGTTGTGCCTGCAGTGTTTTGAGCCGTTCGGCACGCGCCGCCAGCGCCCGCTGCAACTTCTGGTAGCGTCGAAAGTATTTCTGAGCCGCGACGGAAAGCTCTTCGTCTTCATCCACCGGAATTTCAATCTGACGCTGGTCCGGGTCATAGTAATCCACCACCACCAGCCCAGTTGGTGTTCGCTGCCCGGTCTTGATGTTGGCGAAAATCAGTTCACCAAATTTTCGAAAATTCTCGATTTCAGCTTCATCCCAGGGTTCAGCCGTCAGTTTCTTGAGCGCGGATTGGGTTCGCTTGAGGTGGGCAGTGGCGGCGGTCAACCACGGTTGGCGGCGGGCTGCCAGCAACGCGCTGGCGTCAATCAATTGAAACCACGTGTCAACCGCTTCGTGGAGTGATGGAAACTCCCGCACTGACCAGCTTCCCAGAGATTCCAGCGGAAAGGGGGCGACACACACCTCACGATGTGGATCAAACGCGCCAACTTGAAGCTGATCAAAGGGTTGGCAACTGTAAAAAAAGCCGGATGGTCTGGCAGTTAGTTGATTTTTGACGCTCAGAAAGGCGTCCCAGGCCGGCTGGCTTGTGGTTCGGAAAACAATTTCACGAGCCAGAATCCGGCCACATCCACGCAGATTTGATCGAAGCCACGTTTCAAGTGCTTCACCGGAAAGCCCTTCCAGATGGTCCGGGGTGATTTCCTCCCAGGCAAACGTGTCAGCCTGCGGTGGAAGATAATATTTGGTTCCGATGATGATTTGATCGGTTGGGCGAAGGACATCCAGAATTGTTTCATCCGCACCGAGCCAGTACAAATTGCTCCCGCGTCCCATCAAATCAAGCCGCAGGTGGGTCGTAGCCGGCTCACCGGTGACGTCAAACCCGGAAAATATCAGCGTGACGGAGCGTTCTTCAAGCGGTTTGAAAACAGAACTCAGCGTTGCTCCCGCCAGATCTTTTCGCAAACGGTGCAGGAGTGGTGGTTCGCCGGTGGTGCGGGCTTCGATGTCACGGGGATGGAGCGCGGTCAGATAAAACCGACCATCCGAAGGGCTGGGCTGGAGGCATAAAATCCGATTGTCACGCAGTCGCAAATCCAAGGCGATGCCGTTCAGGTTGAGCGCAAAGAGTTTACCGAGTCGGAGGTGGTCTGCCTGGCGGAGGAGAGATGACAGTTCAGTGACCAGGCCAGATAAAACAAAATTTTCCATACAATGATGCCAGTGAGTAGTGAGTAGTGAGTCGTGAGTCGTGAGTAGTTCAGAAATTTCATTTCATTGAATTACTTGACTATACTTCTAATGAAATAGTTTTGTTGGAAAAACAATATAAGTAATTCATTAGAATGGATTTACTGGTTTGTTAGCCACTAACTACTAACCACTAACCACTAACTGGTATCATTCAGTGTCTATGCAATGAGCCAGTGGAAGGTCAAAAACAACACGGCTGACAAACAAATTGAAACAGGCAAGGTCAAAATCCACGCCAGCGCGATGTTGCGAATGGTTGATGCCTGAAGTCCGGCTTTTTGGGCCACCATCGTGCCCGCAATCCCGGATGACAACACGTGGGTGGTACTGACCGGCAAGCCAAACGTTGACGCCAGCCCAATGGTGGACATCGCGACGAGTTCAGCACTGGCACCCTGGGCGTAGGTCAGGTGGCTCTTCCCGATTTTTTCACCGACTGTAATGACGATGCGTTTCCATCCAACCGTGGTTCCAATGCCAAGTGAAATCGCCACCGCCATAAAGACCCACAATGGGGCATAATCAGTCGCCCCACGAAGCAGCGACAGGTTCTTTTTCACCAATTTACTGTCTTCTTCTGAGAATTTAAGTTTGCCGCTTTTTTCCAGTTTCGACAGACTCGAAACAATGAGCAGAATATCTTTGCGAACCGTCCAACGTGAATCTTTGGCAATTTCACTGACTGAGTTTTTTCCAGCCAGGACCGTCTGGATGTCGGCCAGTTCCGCTCTGAGGTTTGAAATCGGAGTTCCCAGAGTTGGGGTGTTTGGGGTGGGTGTTCCTCCGCCGTCTGGGGCAAACCCAATTTGAAGCAACGGTTTGGAATCGTCATAGCGTTGCAATACTGAATCAAGCTGACGGGCGGCTTCCACGGTTTGGGTAAGCTGGGCCTGGGTCAGTGTGGCATTGAGTGCGTAGCTGGCCGGGAGAATTCCAATCAGAATCAGCATAATCAACCCGACGCCCTTTTGTCCGTCATTTGAACCGTGCGCAAAACTCACGCCGGTACAGGTGACAATCAAAATCAGGCGAATCCACCAGGGTGGCGGTTCAGCTTCGGCTGGTACGGAGTACAATTTCTTGTTGGGAATCAGTTTCTTGGAGAGCCAGAGCAGAAAGAAGGCCAGTGAAAAACCAGTCAATGGTGAAACCAGCAGCGAAAGTCCGATTTCGGTGGCTTTACCCCAGTTGACTCCGTCGCCAAAGGTATGGCCGGGAAGCATTGAGTTTGCCAGCCCAACGCCTAAAATGGCGCCAATCAAGGTATGCGAGCTTGAAGCCGGCAAGCCGTAATACCACGTCCCCAGATTCCACAAAATGGCAGCCAGCAGTAAGGCCATGACCATTGCCAGTCCAGCGCCCGTGCCTTTGTTCACCAGCAATTCCGCCGGCAGCAGGTAAATAATCCCCATTGCCACTGAAATTCCCCCCATCAGCACCCCGGCAAAGTTGCAGAATCCAGACCAGATTACGGCCAGCCAGGGTTTTAAGGAGTTGGTGTAAATAACAGTTGCCACTGCATTGGCTGTGTCATGAAAGCCGTTGACGAATTCGAACCCGCAGGCGATGAGTAGCGACAGAATCAGAATAATCTGGGTGCCAGTGCTGAGTGAGGAGTCAAAAAGTTCAAACATAAAATCGGATTCCGCTGCTTGATGCCTCAAAAGGCAAAGTCAGTCTGGAAAAGGAGGACATTCCTTTCAGGTGAGTTTTCTGAAGAAAATGAACAGCCACAAGAGAGGTGAGTGGGAGAACTTCAGCGCTTGTGTGGAAGGCATGGGGCATAAGAGCCGGATTTTGGATCAGGAGAAATGGATTTGCCCACAGTATGTGTGCAGGATGTTAAATTGAGGTTAATCAGAAGATAGCGAGATAGCGAGTAGCGAGTAGTCAAGCCAGGAAAAGTGAAAGGTAGCTAATACATTTCAGATCAATCAATTAACTAAGGTTATGTATATTAATCAGGTACTAAATGTGTTTTAGTTTTACTACTCGCTACTCACTACTTGCTACTCGCTATTTCAGGAAACAGCTCTTCCTCAATCAGTTCACACAGCAAATGCTCAATGATGAGGTGGACTTCCTGAACGCGGGCCGTGATATGGTGGGGCACAATCAACGGGAGGTCCACGAGTTCCCGCAACTGGCCTCCGTCTTTGCCAAGCAGCCCGATAGTGAACATGCCCATTTGATTGGCCTGTCGAATGGCTTCGACGATGTTTGGCGAATTCCCACTGGTGGAAATGCCAATTGCCACATCTTCTGGTCGCCCCAGGGCCGCAATTTGACGGCTGAATACCTGGGTAAATGAGGCATCGTTGGCAATGGCGGTGAGTGTTGAGGAATCAGTGGTTAATGCCAGGGCTGGAATTCCAGGTCGTTCCGGGCGGGTGTGGTCGAGTCGGTGAACCAGTTCAGCGGCAAAGTGTTGGGCATCTGCCGCGCTTCCGCCATTGCCGAAGATTAAAATTTTTCCGCCGCGTCGAATTGCCTCCGCCGTTTGCCGGGCGGCTTTCAGAACGATTTCGGAGTGTTCAGCAAAAAAACGCTGTTTGAGTTCGATACTGGTTTGAATTGTGTCTTGAATGGCTTTTAGTCTGTCCAAGCAAAGAACCTCTTGCCCTCTCAGCCGTGAATCTGATTAAGATGGATTTCCCTCACGAAGCGGGAAACTCGGCACCTTACCAAATCAATTGCCACAAAGCAAAACTGAATCCAGGAGGTCCATTTGGCGTGCGGCCTACTTGACGCCGCTTTGATCTCCTGTGACAGAAAAACTGAATATGACACATCACCACGGAAAAGGAATTTTTATCACCGGCACGGATACCGGGATCGGAAAAACCACAGTTGGCGCCGCACTGGTCGCGGCACTGGTCGCAGCCGGCCAGACTGTACGGGTGGTAAAACCAGTGGAATCAGGGTGTTTGCCAGATGAAGAAGGGAATTTGGCGCCAACTGATGCGCTCGAACTCAGGCACGCTTCAAGTTTTCCCACCTGCCCATTGTCTGAGGTCAATCGCTATGCACTGGCTGAGCCTCTGGCACCGGCGGTTGCTGCCGAACGCGCCGGTGTTGAACTCAATTTGGCCGAATGTGTCAATCTGGTTCGGCAGGCACAATCCACGGCGGATTGGGTGGTGGTGGAGGGCGCCGGCGGATTGCTCGTTCCTCTGGCCGGAAACCGTCAATCTGGATACATCACCGTGGCGGACTTTATTCAACGGCTGGGATTCCCGGTGCTGGTCATCGCCCGCACCCGATTGGGAACGATCAACCATACTCTATTGACACTCAATGAGTTGGAACGTCGCAATATCACGTGCCTGGGCGTTATTCTCAACCAGTCGGATCCACAAAAAGGGCTTGAAGACGAAGACAATGTCCACGTACTTCAAGCCCTGGGGGTTCGGGTGCTGGCAACGGTGCCGTTTGTCGAACGGTTCACATCAGAGGAGCAGATTCACTATTTGCAGCCAGTCCTGGACAGTTTAGAGCGCTCTTACCGAACCTGACACTGATGACCATAAGCACCAGGATAAAGGTTTTAGGCCCGCAGGGTCGTTGTATAATAGCCGTGGTGCGAAGCCCACGGTCCCCGTCAGGACGAAACCCAAGCCAGACAAAGGCATCGGTTGGTGAATACAGAAGGAATTCAGTTCTTCTTATCCTGGCGCTTATGAGGGAAAGTTCCTGATTTCGAGGTGATTTACACCACCCCTGCAGGACCTGGGTGTTTGGGTCTGGCCGGAACCGTGGGCTTCGCACCACGGCTATCACACGACGACCCTGCGGGCCTAAAACCTTTATCCGGGCGCTTATGCTTGTCGAACCTGATGCTGACTGACTGGAATTGTGAGCTTCGTGCCACAGTGTCAGTTGCTGACTACTCGCTACTCGCTACTCACTACTCGCTCACTTCACCCCTTCGCTCATTTCGATGGTTGGTGCCGGGGCGGCTTGCGGAATTCCGGCTGGCATCTGTTTTCCGGTTTGCTGATTCCGGCGAGCTTCAGCTTCGGCGCGTTTCTTCTGATTTGGAATGTATTCTTTCCAGACGAAATCTTTGAGCGCTGTAACCACGATTGGCTCAAATTTCGATCCTGAAGCGTCATCAATGAGTTCCAGTACCTCTTCGATGGGCATCGGTTCGCGATAGTGGCGTTTGTGGGTGAGAGCGTCAAAGAAATCAGCCACGGCAATGATTTTTCCGCCGAGTGGAATCTGATCTCCAGTCATGCCAAAGGGATAGCCGGAACCGTCAATATTTTCGTGGTGGCTGCTGGCAATCAACGGCAGGTTCTCCATTTCCCTGGAGAAATGGATTTCTGAGAGGATTTCCAGTGTGTGGAGCGCATGGTCGCGCATGTGGTCATATTCTTCGGGGGTCAACTTGCCGGGTTTGCATAGGATGGCTTCGCGGGTTCCAATTTTTCCGTAGTCGTGCAGCAATCCAGCATAATAAATGATCTTGCGTTCCTCAGCCGGCAGCCCCATGTGTTTGGCGATGGTTGACGAGTACCGTGCCACACGGGCCGAATGTCCGGCTGTCAGATCGTCGCGGGCGTCAATTGAGGCGGCAAGTGTCCGCACAAAGCTTTCAAAGGTAATTTTTTGTTCTTCGAGCAGATGCAGGTTTTCAAGCGCGATTCCCGCCTGTCGGGTGACCGCCATCAGGAATTCAAGTTCCTCTTCTTCAAAGCTCTTTTGTTTGGTGAGGTTGTCAAGGTAGCACACGCCCCAGGTTCGGGTATTAGAGCTGATTGGCGCGCAAATGACCGACCGGATGGATTGGAAAATGATGCTCTGTTGAGTCGCAAACCGATTATCGCTTCGAGCATCGAGGCACAGGGTGGCGACATTGTCTTTAAAGACCCGGTTGACAATCGTCATACTCGGATGGACGGTGCTTGAGTCGGTGTTGGTGCGATGCTTGGCAGCTTTAATGCTCAACGCGTCCGATGACCCATCCACCAGCATGATGACGCCGCGTTCAGCCGGAAGCAGATCAAACAGGAGTTCGAGCAATTTACTGCACAGGTCATTTCGGCTTTGCATCGAGAGGATCGTGCTGGTGATTTCATAGAGGGCCCGCAACCGATTGAACGTGTTGTTGTTCATCATCTTCGCCTGCTCAATCAGCGAAGTGTTGAGATAGCGGGTTTGCTGGTGGTCAATCACCGACATGATTTGATGCGGATCATCTGGCGGGGCTGGGGTCGGTTTGACCGCAACCGGCTCCTGGCTGGTATCTTGCTCTTCCTTCGGGGTGATGGCCTCAAACATGAGTTCAATACCGCCATTACGACGCCCAAGGCTGATGCGGTCACCCGTTTTCAAAATCGTTTCCGTCACCTTCGTGTCATTGACAAAACTCCCGGAAGTGCTTTGTTTATCACGCATGCGATAGGTTTTCCCGTCGAAGACCAGTTCGACGTGATGACGTGAAATGTAGGGATCATCAAGTTGAAGGTGATTATCGCCAAGTCGTCCGATGGTAAACGGTGCTTTGTTGAGCACCACGACCCGTTCTTTTCCCGTGACGTCCCGATAGCGAAGGGTGCCCCAGGCATTTTGGTCAAGATTCTCACTCATATAGCCCCCAGACTGCTCTTTCTAAATCTACAATGTGGATGGGTGAATCAAATTCTTTTATGCCGAGCGAACGATCATCCCGCAAGGTAGTGCTGCCTTTGCAAAAATCCGGCAAGTTGTGGTTGATTGGGAGGTAGAAGCCGGCGGAGAGCATAGCATATTTTGCTTTTCATGGTGCAATCAGAATCACCCTATCTTGAGGAGACAGCGAGCTGAAGAAATTGGCTTTATTTCATCCCTCATCTTTCATCCCTCATCCCTTCGATTGCCCCAAGCCCGAAGTCTTCAGCCCAATGCCTTCAGCCCGAAGTCTTCAGCCCACTACCTTGCGGCATCGCGAAGAGATGACTACACTTGGGCTTTTGAACGGAAAGAAGTTGTTATGTCAGATACCATGAACCCATTACCTGAAGTACCCGAAACGCAAGGCACCGTGGCGACAGACCCCGTCGTGCTGCCCAATGTGGTCATCATTGGCCGCCCAAATGTCGGAAAATCAACCCTGTTCAACAAACTGACCGGCACCCGGGCGGCGATTGTTGGCGATGAACCTGGAATTACCCGTGACCGTCATTTTGGGACGGTCGAATGGCAAAACCATCATTTTGAGCTGGTGGATACTGGCGGTATCGTTCCGGATGATGAAGCGTTAATCCCCGTCAATATCTTTCGTCAGGCGCAAATCGCCATTGAAAACACCGACCTGATTTTGTGGATGGTTGATGCGCGGGCCGGCATTACCCCATTGGATCAGGAAATTGCCCGGTTGCTGCGGGAAACCGGAAAGACCGTGTATGTGGTTGCCAACAAAGCCGAGACCCCAAAAGTTGCGCTGGCGGCCCAGGAATTTTATCAGTTTGGATTTCACGGGTTTTTCCCGGTCTCTTCCGAGCACGGCGCCGGAGTCGGGGAATTGTTGGATGAAATCGTCGAATTCACCAGCGCTCCCTATGAGCCCGACCCGAAACCATCCACCGAAATTCGCGTGGCGATTGTCGGTCGCCCAAATGTAGGGAAATCATCGCTGGTCAACTGTTTGCTTGGTGAAGAACGCGTCATTGTCAGCCCGATTGCTGGCACGACTCGCGATTCGGTTGACTCGCTCCTGGAACACGATGGTAAAACCTTTCGCTTGATTGACACCGCTGGGATCCGCCGCAAGGGCAAGACGACGGAAATGGCTGAAAAACTGTCAGTGATTATGGCCCGCAAAGCGCTCGAACGTGCCGATATTGCCATTATTCTGATTGATGCCGTCGAAGGCCCGACCGCCCTCGATGCCACCATTGCCGGCTATATTCAAGATGCCGGCACCTCAGTCATCATTGCGCTCAATAAATGGGACTTAATCGAGAAGGACAGCACCACGTTGTCACTCTATGAAGGCCAGCTTCGCGAGCGGTTAAAGTTTCTCGACTACGCTCCAGTCATCTTTACTTCCGCTAAAACCGGACAGCGTGTCCCCAAATTGCTGGATGCGGCCATTCATGCGTATCAGGCCCGCTATAATCGCATTAGCACCAGCCAGCTCAACCGATTCTTTTCTGAAAATCTCGATAATCCGCGCGCTACGACCCCGGCCAAACGTCCTGTGAAGGTCCAATTCATCACCCAGGCTCGCGGCTGCCCCCCCACCTTTGTTCTGTTTACCAACACCACCAACAAAGATTTGCATTTTTCCTATGAACGCTATGTCGTCAACCGGTTGCGTGAAGCGTTCGACTTTTTTGCGGCTCCCATTCGGATTGTACATCGCTTCAAACCTGGGAAAGGGAAGTGACAAGGTGACAAGGTGACAAGGTGACAAGGTGACAGGGTGACAGGGTGACAGGGTGACAGGGTGACAGGGTGACAGGGTGACAGGGTGACAGGGTGACAAGGTGACAAGGTGACAAGGTGACAGGGTGACAAGGTGACTAATGACAAAGTGACTAATGACAAGGTGACAAAGTGACTAATGACAAGGTGACAGAACGTCATCCTGTCACTGGTCACCTTGTCATCCTGTCACTGGTCATCTTGTCAAAAAGTCACCTTGTCATCCTGTCATCCTGTCATCCTGTCACTGGTCATCTTGTCAAACAGTCACTTTGTCACCTTGTCACTGGTCATCCTGTCACTGGTCATCTTGTCAAAAAGTCACCTTGTCATCCTGTCATCGGTCACGTTGTCATTGGTCACCTTGTCATCCTGTCATTGGTCACCTTGTCATTGATCACCTTGTCACTTTATGCCAACACCTGTCAATTTGAGACCTCTTTCTGAGCCTTCACGCTTGACCGATGTGGAACTGGCCACTCAGTACTTTTCAGTGTCGTTAGGTGCGCTGGTTCCAATTGGGCAGGTTCTGGCCCGATGTGTCGAGGGATTGAGACGGGCATACCAGGTAAGTTGTTGCCGACTCTTGATTTGGGAAGATGAAGGGCAATCCGCCAGAGTTGCGGCGGAGGCAATTGACGAACAGGCAAAACAATCATTTGCCGCCCAACCCACGGCTGAATTGCCAGTGTTGGCCCAGTTGGGAAATGTCTTTGAAACCAGGCGGTTCCCGTTGCTGCGTGAATTTCGAAACCGATTTCACCCAATCTGGCATCCGGGTCTGACGGAAAGTGATGTTTCACCTTCCAGGTACGAACTGCCCTGGGGAAAACTGGGAGACCAGCAAAGCCTGATTGTATTTCCGCTTCAGACAGCGGACCGCTTGCTTGGATTGGTAACGCTTGAGACGATGAGCCTCCGGACCTGGAGCCTGGCCGAGGTGCGATTCTTGCAGGTGGCGACCAATCATCTGGTCTCTTCGATTGAAGCCGCCCAGAACTTTGCCGAACTCGAAACCGATGTCCATCGGCTCAACGTCATCAATGAAATCAGCCGGTCACTCAACGCCAGCTTTAGTATTGATGAAATCTTTCGATTACTCGTTAACCTCACCCGAACCCTGGTGGATTTTGATCTGGCCAGCCTGTTGCTGGCCGATGAACGGTCGGGTCAATTAAAGCTACATTCCCAGGCGCTGCACGAACATAGCTGGTTTACCTTTGGGCAGTGGCTGTCGGCTGGGTTCGCCCTGTGTGGCCGGGCACTGGCCAAGCGGCAACCGCTGGTGATTCCAAATTTTCAAACTGAGGCATTTTTTCCAGTCCGGACTGATTGGATTGAACGCGGGTTTGCTTCGTGCACGATCATTCCGCTGCTGGCCCGAGGAAAAAGCCTGGGCGTGTTGATGTTTTTAAGCCAAAAACCAGACGTTTTTGGCGGGCGTGAAGTGGATATTTTACGCCAGGTTGGGGATCAGGTGGCGGCGGGTATCCAGCGAGTTCAGACGTTTGATGAATCGGAGAAACGGTCGCATGCCGCCAAGCAGGTGGCTCGGCGTGAGGAACTCATCAATCGGATTGGGATGGCGATTGGAAGCCAGCTTCACCCCGACATGGTGTTACAACACGCCGTGGATGCTCTGGGTACCAGTCTTGATGCTGATTGTTGTTACATTGCCCAGTGTCTGGCGACCGATATGGAAACCTTTGCCCGGTATGAATTTCGGGCCCGTACCTGGAAAAGCGTGGTTGAAATTCCAATTCCAGTGCTCGACAACCCAACCCTCCAGCGCGTGCTGTCAAGCGGCAAACCGATTGTGATGGACGACGAATGTACCTATCTCAAAGCGGAGGCCAGCTTACCGCTGGCGCCGCCGATGTCGGCTTTTTTAAAGCGGCTCGGGGTCAAGCTGGCGCTCTATAGTGCGATTTATGTTGGTGAAAAAGCCGTCGGGTTTTTAGGGTTGCATCAGTATGAACAACCCCGTGGGTGGAGCGAAGACGACATCAGTCTGGTTCGGGCCGTGACCCGCCAACTGGCCGTGGCGCTTGGGAACGCCCAGTTGTTTACCGAAAGCGAACGCAACCGGCGAGAGTTGTCGAACCTGTTTGAAATGTCGCGGGTGTTGTCGTCATACACGGATTTGCGTGAGTTATTTGAACTGGTTACCCAGCGCGTTGCCGTCAGTCTTGGGGCCGAAATGTGTGTACTGGCGTTACTCAACAAACGGACTGGTTATTTGTCGGCCCAATCCCCTGGGTACAATGTTCCGGCTGAGTTGCTGCCCCGGTTACGATTTATGTATCAGGCGTGTGACCTGGAGCATCGGCATAGTTCGGGTGATTCGCCAATTGTCAGCCTGGTTGATGTACTTCGCGAGGATGAATGTGAGGCGCTCACCTCTGGACTGCCGCACCCGGATATGCCCTATTTCAGCAACCAGGCCCAGCAGGATTCGCGGCTGCCGGTCACCTTCCTCAAGCAGTGGAAAATTCGCAACCTGATGTTGTGCCCGCTTCGGATGAAAGGGGAGGTCATTGGATACATTTATCTGGCCAACGGACCAGCAGGATTTACCACCGAAGACCTGCAACTGCTCGAAATTTTTGCCGGACAGGCCGCCGAAGCGATTGTCAATGCCCAGTTATTTGAACATGTGCAGGCTCAGGCCCAGCGGGAAGCCACGCTCAATCGCATTCTGACTGGGTTGCGCGAATCACTTGACCCTGATTCCATTATGGAAAACGTGGTTCAGCAGTTGGGCAAAACGCTGGAGGTGGATCGGTGCACCATTTCATTATTTACCGCGCGTGAGAAGTTCTGGCCCGGCATCCAGCACGAATATTGCGCCCCAGGTATTTCCTCAATCAAAAACAATGCAATTCTCAACCAGACGCGAATCAAGGTGGTTGGTTCGTTTCGGGCCCCATTGATCATCAATGATTTCAATGCGCATTCACTGGACCGGCTGGTCACTGATCACTGGCATTTGCTCCATCACGCCGGAATTCGATCACTGGTGATGATTCCAATTTTTCAAGCCCAGGAACTCATTGGATCCATTGGATTACACCATTGTCAAGAATCACACACCTGGCAGCAGAGCGAAATTGACCTGGCCCGAACGGTCGCCGCTCAGTTAAATGTGGCCATCCAGAATGCCCGCCTGTTTCGACGGGTGGTGGCAAGTCAGCAGCAATGGCAGGCATCATTTAATGCCATGACTGACGGAGTCGCGCTGCTTGATGCGGATGGACGGGTGGTTCAGGCCAATCTTTCCCTGGCGCGATTGTGCAGCCTTGACGTGCCTGAAGCCATGGTTGGCCAGAGTGCCTGGAATCTGATTGTTCCCAAAGATGGATTTCAGGACGATCATCCAATTTCTGAAGTTTTGCAGACCAAGGTAAGTGTTCAAACCGAGTTTGTTGATCTGGCCGGGCACGTTATTCGGGAAACCATTGACCCAATCCAGGACGAAAACGACCAGTTAATGGGAATGGTGATGGTGGTCAGCGATGTCACCCACGAACGACAGGCCGAGCAGGAAATCAGGCAACGCAACCGCGAACTTTCGGCCCTGAACGCCATTGCCGAGGAAATCACCAAATCACTGGAAATTGATCAAATTCTTTCGAGCGCCTTTGGAAAAGCAACGGCGGCGGTACACGCCGGTGCCGGGCTGGTGGTATTGGTGGATGAAACCCATCCACGGCGAGCCCGACTGGGCAAAAAATCTGATTTGGCGACCCCGTTGTTGCGGCTGGTCTCGTACCAGGGCGAGCACTCCGATGCGGTCTTGACGATCTTTAAACGTGCCCGGCGGGATCGAACCCTGGTCAACACCATTTTGACGACCCCGTACCCCTTGATTTTTGAAACATTACCCGAAAAATTTGCCAAATTTGCCCAATCCTTTCGTGAAATCATTGATCAGCTTGAAGTTGAATCACTGATTGTCATCGCGTTGCAATCCAAGGATCGGGTGCTGGGGGTGATGGTTTTTGGATTTCGGAGGGGACAAATGGTTGCGCCTTCCGAGGTTCAGTTGCTCAATGCCATTGGCCGACAGGTTGGGGTGGCGGTTGAAAACGCGCAGTTGATCTCCAGTTTGCAGGATGCCTTGAAGGATATTCGTGAAGCCAGTCGCCTCAAAGACGAGTTTTTGGCGACCCTGTCCCACGAGTTGCGCACGCCCTTGACGTCAGTGACGGGCTGGTCCGAGGTTTTGATAGACCGGGTGAGTCAGTACGACGATGACGAATTACAGGAAGGCATCAGCACCATCCATCACAATGCTGAGAATCTGAAACAACTCATCAATGATTTGCTGGATTTGTCACGGGTGGAAAATCGAGTGCTTAAACTTGAGTTGGAGCTGACCAATATCAATATTGCCATCCAGTCGGCGGTTCAAACCGTCAAGCAAATGGCTGAAAATAAAGGTGTTCACCTGGTAATGCAGTTGAGTGACCGGCTCCCGAAAATCAATGCTGATGTCAACCGGCTGCAACAGGTATTTTGGAATTTACTGACCAATGCCATTAAGTTTACCGAAAAAAGCGGAGTCGTATGCCTGACCTCGCAGGAAACTTCAGGTGGGGTTGAAGTCAGCGTGACTGACAACGGGATTGGGATCGATAGTGAATTTCTGCCCTTTGTGTTTGAACGGTTTCGCCAGGCCGATGGCAGTTCGACTCGACGGTTTGGCGGGCTCGGGATTGGCTTGTCGCTGGTGAAATCGTTTACCGAAGCCCACGGCGGCAGTGTGGATGTGACCAGCAAGGGACGTGGCCAGGGGAGCACCTTTTTTGTCCGGCTTCCGGCTGCGGAAATCAAAGAATTGAGCCTGGAGCCTGAGCGACGCAGTGGCTCGTACCAGATCAGCCGAATTACCGGCGAAGTGAAACCCTTGATGCCGGTCATTTTAATTATTGATGATCTGGAAGACAGCCTGCGGATGCTCGAATCAACCCTCAAACGCGAAGGATACGGCATTGCCACTGCCAACACCGCCGACGCCGGCCTCCGAATGGCCGAACGCACGCCGCCTGATTTGATCCTGGTTGATATGGAAATTCCTGGAATGGGCGGCGTTGAAGTGTTTCGGCGGCTTCAGGCCAACCTGCGGCTGGTTCAGATTCCAGTGGTTGGAATTTTAGGGATGGGGATGGATTCCCAGCGAAGCCAGGCGTTTGAACTGGGTTTCCGTGGAATCGTCACCCGGCCTTTCCGGCGGCGTGAACTCCTGGAAATCATCAAAACCATTGTGACAAGTGGGTGAATGGGAGTGAAATGGCGAAGGAGTGAAATAGCGAAATAGTGAAATAGTGAAATAGTGAAATAGTGAAGGAGTGAAGGAGTAAAGGAGTGAAATAACAATTCTTAGCTTGGGTAATTATGAGCAAAATCAATGATTTAGCTCCGCAGGAGCGTTGTAAAATAGCCGTGGTGCGAAGCCCACGGGCAAAGTTTAAAGGCGACATAACCTGTTTTGAGAATCAAAGTTGACGAATCTGGCTACTTGCCTGCTTCACTACTTCGCTACTTCGCTACTTCACTACTTCACTACTTCACTATTTCACTCACTAGGTATCACCCCGTTCGGCTTTGAATTTGACCTGACCATTTTCAACATCCACCGAAAAGTTGACTTCCTGACAATTTTTGGTGGCTTTGATTTTGTTCGTGTTGTAGACGATCATTTTATAAAACTGATCAAACGACGTGTTATCAATGGATTCGCCGCATTGGAGCTTGGCGGAAATCACGCTCTGGTAGAGTTTTTTGATGCCTTCTTCCTGATGGCGAGGGTCGTCAAATGAAACTTTGACAGGTTTGAACGAAACGGCTGCCTTGTCTTCGTGAATTGAGTCAAAGGCGCTATCCAGATCGAGTTCAAATTCAGGTTCGTTGCCAAAGCTGGAATCAAGGTCTTTTTGCTGGGCGGCACGAGCTCGTTCGGCAGCCTGTGCTTCATAAATGGCTCGCGGGTCGCGACCTTCTTCTTTGTCCTGGAGGCTGCGCCGCCACAGTTCTCGAAAGGCGGTATAGCGGGAGACAATCGTGTTGTAGCGGTACCGAGTGCCAAAGCGCATTGAGCGGTCATCGCCAATTCGTTTGATCATCGCTTCAACCCGGTCGCGAGTATCATACGGGGGACGTTTCCGCCCACCGTTGAAGTAGATGTCAAATTCGATCTTGAGTTTACGGATGTCGTCTTCAAGATCGGTGAGTTGTTCGTCAATACTCTTTGCCACAGAAACAGCTCCACATCAAAATTCCAGGCAGCACGGTTAACCAGGGACAGAGGGATAAAGGTTGAAGAAGATTGTTGAGTTTAAGTGAACACACAGACAGCCAAGAATATTCAATCCAGAGGGATTATTTCAAGAGAAGTTTCTGGATTTTGAATCGAACTTCTTGAAAATGAAGCTTGAAAATCAAGTTGCTGAGATTTTTTCTTCCTACCTGAATTGCTCGTCATTTGGATTGCCAGGCACGTACAAAAATCTTGTTCTTTCAATCAATGGGCTGGAACAAGTTTCATCCAACTGCTGAAGAAAAACAGAAATCTCCTGAAAAAAAGCTTGCAAATTGAAGAGAGGGGCTTACTGTGTCACGAGCAGGTTTTATTTTTGGGCCATCTGCACATTTGCCGGGGTTTTTGCCCAGGCTGCCCAGCCTGCGTTGCGGGTTGGTTATTCTTCGGTCATCAAGGAATACTTTCTCAAGTCAGACGTTGCTTTCAGGTGAATACAGTTGAGAGTCCCGCCTTCAGGCGGTCGGTTTTACTTTTGCCATTCTCGAAACTGTCGGAAATTGCTTGTCGTGCCCAGATGAAGATCGGGCGTGGATGAGTTCACCAACGCCTGGGCCCAATGTCAGTACCACCTGCGTGAGCGGGTGGGTTACCCGACAAATGTCAGTACCACCTGCGTGAGCGGGTGGGTTACCCGACAAATGTCAGTACCACCTGCGTGAGCGGGTGGGTTACCCGACAGTATATTCAATCAGCGCAACCATGAATGTCAGTACCACCTGCGTGAGCGGGTGGGTTGCCCGACAGTATATTTCAACCAACTTATACCACTCTTATCAGAAGGCTAAGCTATTGAAATAATTGCTTTTCCCTGAACTCTGAACCCCGAACCCTAAACCCTCAATGGTATTATGACCACTATTCGTCGCCTTCTATTTCTGGCATTTTTTCTGATTTCTGGAGTTGCCCTGACGGTATCGCAGGCATCATTGGCAACGTTGACTGGATCCCCAAACCCACCCGCTGACGCAGGTGGTACTGACACGGTGTCGTGGGCATCATTGGCAACGTTGACTGGATCCCCAAACCCACCCGCTGACGCAGGTGGGACTGACAACCGGGCGATTTCGCGGCGGGCGCCGTCAATCAATGGGCGACTGGAAGGCAGCATCCAGCAGTTGACACCAGAGAACGTCACGTTAAACGGTGGCGCGACGATCACCGAAAAGCTCTATGTACCCGGAACTCCGACAGTGCGCCGCAATGGCAACCCGAATTTCGGCGGTGTGATTGAAGGCAGCGGAAGTGCCATTCCAGCCAATTATCAGGTGACACTCAATGGCAATGCCACACTGGGGAATCTGGTCAATCGAACGAATCCCATTGCATTGACACCAGTTGCCGCGCCTCCGACCCCGACGGGAACACGGGATGTCAGTTTGAACAACCCCAACGACCAGATCGGAGACTTTGCGACGCTCCGCAATTTGACTTTGAACGGCAATGCGGGAACACGGTCTGTTCCAGCCGGAACCTATGGGAATTTTACCGTCAACGGCAGCAGTGTCTTGATTTTCGGCATTGCAAACTCAACTGAACCAGCGGTTTACAACCTGCAAGGATTAACCCTCAACGGAGGCACCCAGCTTCAAATCGTCGGACCAGTCACGTTGACGCTTCGGAATGGAACGAACATCAACGGCAGCATCGGCAACGCGGCCAACCCGCAATGGCTCACGCTCAATGTTTCCAACGGAGGTGTCACCCTCAACGGAGGCAGCCAGATGTTCGGAAAAGTGAACGCTCCCGCCGGAAGCGTCACCGTCAACAGCCGATTGACTGGAAACGTCATCTGTGACCGGTTGACCGTCAACGGAGGCGGAGTCGTCACCATCCTGGCGCAAGCTCCACAAGACACCACCGCCCCGGTCATCACGATTGCCGAACCTGCCGAAGGATTGATCACCAAAACCTCTCTCGTCACTGTTTCCGGGACAGTGACTGACTTCAGTGCCGTGACAGTGACGGTCAATGGTCAACCGGTAACTCTTTCCGCAACACAATTGAGCACCAGTGTCACGCTGGCTGAAGGCTCAAACACGATTACCGTTTTAGTCACGGATGCTTTTGGAAACGTAGGAACGGTAACCAGAACCGTCACGCTCGACACGACCGCTCCAGTTCTGAATATCACTTCCCCGCAAGACGGAGCCGTCACGACCGAACCTCAGATTACCATTACCGGAACCGTGACTGATGCCACCGCAACCACGGTGACCGTGAACAATGTCGCCACCACCCGAAATGGCAATGAATTCTCAGCCGTCGTGTCTCTGATTGAAGGCCCAAACACCTTCGTCATTCGAACCGAAGACGCCGCCGGAAATCAGACTGAAACCACCCGAACCGTCACACTCCAGGTTCCGCAGGACACTACCCCACCTGTCATCACCATCACTGAACCCGCCGAAGGTTTGATCACCAATGTTTCACCAGTCACCGTTTCTGGAACAGTCACCGATGCCAGCACGGTTACAGTCACGGTCAACAACCAGCCCGCAACCCTTTCCGGAACACAATTTACCGCCAGCGTGACGCTCACCGAAGGCTCAACCACCATTGCTGTTTCCGCCACCGATGCGTTTGGAAATGCTTCAAGTGCGTCGCGAAGTGTGGTTCTTGATACCGCCGCGCCAGTTTTAACTGTCACTTCTCCTGAAGATGGGACAACCACGGCTGAAGCTCAAATCACGGTCACTGGAACGGTGACTGATGCCACAACCACCAGCGTCACGGTCAATGACATCGCCGCAACACTTTCTGGAAATGAATTTTCAGCCATCATTCCGCTCGTTGAAGGTCCAAACACCCTGCTTGTGCATGCCGTGGATGCTGCTGGAAATCAGACAGAACAGACTCGAACCGTGAACCGCCAGGAGCCACAACCGCTTTCGTTGACTGTGTTCAGTCCAGAAGATGGCGACTACACCTCATCAAATGAAGTAAAGGTTGAAGGCGCTGTAACCGGATCCGGAGTCACCGTTTCCGCAAATAATGTGCTGCTGACAATTGATGAAGAAGGTGCTTTTTCTGGGATCATTCCTCTCATCGAAGGAACCAATCAAATAAAAACCACGGCGGTCGATTCCGGTGGAAATAGACAAGAAGACATCCGTTTTATCATTGTTGACCAAACTTCACCTGTCATCCGAAACATCACCCCGGAAGATGGAACTGTAATTCTGACTCCAACAACGACCATCCAGGGGAATGTAGATGAAACCTCCCCAGTTAGTGTCAATGTGAATGGAGTTGAAGCAACTGTGACAAATGGCCTTTTTACAGCGGAAAATGTCCCGATCAGTGAAGGAACGACCTATATCCGGATCATCGCACGGGATCGTGTCAATAATTTTGGAGCAGCGGAAATACGGTTGATTGGGCCAGACCGAACGCCGCCGGACCCACCAACCTTGTTTCCGATTACTTCGCCGACGCGGTTGACCTACCAGACCATTCACGGGAAAGCTGAACCCGGTGCTGTGATTTCAATCGGTGGTGGAAAATCCCCCGTCACCACCCAGGCGATGCTTGGAACTGGAATCTTTGTCGCCACGGTTGAACTCAACCCCGGCGCGAACACCTTGACCCTGGTGGCCACCGATGCGGATGGAAATGTGTCTTCGCCAACTGAGTTGACCGCCATCAGCAACCCAAATCTGGCACTCCCAACAACTGGAGAAGTCAGTCAGGTGACGCTGGCCACCGGGAATTCCCAGTTTGGGTTGCTCAACACCGAACTCCCACGACCACTGGTGGTGTTTGTCAGCGACAAGGATGGAAATCCGGTGGCGAATGTCCCCGTGACCTTCACGGTTGACTATGGTGGAGGTACATTGATCAATGATGCAACCACCAAGGTGATTCCAACCGATGCACAA